>CAZAON010000413.1:0-23402 GCA_964486655.1 uncultured Flavobacteriales bacterium | reverse complement strand
GATAAGTTGCGCCTCAAGTAACTTCAAAAACAGAATCCGGTTAACCCATGTGATCGAAAGTTCGAGCGCCACATTAAAAAGCCTCTCAACGTTTGTGCTGCCGTACTGTCCGGGCTTATCGATTCTCGAAAGTTTGTCCAGGCTGTCGAGCTGAATGATTGCGTCTTCCAATATTGTTCCGGTATTCTGCTCGCCGGCTTTATTTCGCTGAATGAGCTTTTTGCTTCCCTCCTTTATCTCTGTGAGTCCGATGATATGAAGTAACTCGCTGTAGAATCGTTTGTCGAGGCTGTTGCTGTCGTTTACAAATGGAAGTTTTAATAAATGTTCGGGCGAAAGAAGCTTGAAAAGGGCAATGAGTTTAGCATCATCGACCTTGTCGCTATTTCGGAGCGGCTTTTGATATTCCTCCAGATTTAAATACGTGAATTCAATTTCAGATTTTATTCTGGATATGAATGGTTCGGCTATTTGCTTGTAAAAAAAATCGGTTTTTGTTTCGGCAAGTCTCCCACCTTCGAAATCTTCGAATTGCTTTACGAGGACTTTATTTTGCGCGAATAGACGGTCGAATGTTGTTGCATCAAAGATGAACCATTCGTAAATATTAGTAATAACGAGGTGCTTTACTTCAAGGTTATTATGAGTGATCCGTTCACGCAAATAATATAGAACTAGTTCCTGGAATGCCTTTACATTCAGCTTGCCGGTTGAAACCATTTCGGCCTTATTCACCGGACTCTTTGCTTCTATAATAACTCCAACGGTTGACTTCGAATTGCTTCCGTTATGAATAACGAGATCGTTACGGCCCTTGGTATTAATGAAATGATTGGGGTCGTAATAAGTCTTCTTGAGAAAATCGCTGATGAGATTTTTATGATGCTCTTCCGACTCGGCTTGATTAATTCTGTCGAGCAGACTGACCAGATTAGTTTTGAACCGCTCAATATCTGAACGAATGGGCTTGACCTTGAGGAAAGCTTTGTTTAGAGCGAGGCGAGGCTTGAGGAGCTTTAGTTGCATAAAATCAGGAGTTGAAATTAGGGAAAAAACAGGAGAAAGGATAGATATTATATTTTCCCGCTAAACGACCTATTCAACATTTTTAATCTCTCCAGATAATTACCAATAAATTCCAGTTTAACACCAACACTTAAAAATGAACGTTGTGTAAAAATTTTGACCAACTGATTTTCACTACAGTATTTATCCATAATTTTTTTTAGACGCTTTTCAATTAACCCAATTCGGATTCCGAATTCATAAAAATCATCATATCCCGGAAATCCCAATTTTTTATAACTCTTCGTTTCATATGAACCGGGGAAAAGTCCGTCCCCCAATGCAAAAAATGAATCCTTCATATGAATGCTGGTATCATTCAGGTCGTAAGCCGGACTCAATATATAATCGTTATCTGAAGTTTGTTGCAGCGTAAAATTTTTAAGATGTGCATCTGCATTGCTGAATAGAAAATTAAATACCACCAGTTCGAAAAATCTTTCTACTTCAACTGCGTAAGCAGAAACATATCTCTTCATTGCAAGTGCTATTTCTTCGTAACTCCCTGTGAACTTAAAATTATCACCGTGAGAATTTTTATCCCTTTGTAATAAAGAGGCGAAATCTTCCTGGGCGATTTTACTTTGATCGGTGGCAACATCAAATCTCTTCGTAATATAAGCAGGTGAACCATCTTTAAAAAAAACCAATCCGCATTCAGCAGTTTTAATTTTGAATACCTGCTTTGCAATTTGCATGGTAAGATGTTCATTGGCGGGAAGTTCGTCGGGTTTTCCAAAGGGCGGACGAAAAGGGATTGGTTTTAATATGTACTGACCCTGTTCTCCCTCATGTGTGAGTCTTAATTTATTTTTCTCCAGTAATAAAGACTGTTTAAACTGTGCGCCGCTTATCGAAATATGTTTGCTGTTCTGTCTGAATTGATCTGCAACTTCTTCATTTAATTCAGGTGATTCAAAATCGAGAATATGACTTACTTTCTTTCCTCCGAATAAATTACGCAATGCTACTTTGCTGAAAGTAGTAAAACCTTCGGCCAATGATGATGGGCAATATTGAATTTCATCAATGCGCATTTTATATCGGCTTAATGGTAACAGAACCGATCGTATCAGTTTCTGCAGTTGAAAGCAGTAGTCCCATTATATCCCTTTCATCAACTTTCAGATTGCGGCTTTGCACCTGCAGGTTAACTCCCTCTGATACCATATTGCTGAAAAAAGGAAATATTTTTTCACTATGATATTCCTGCTGAGTCTTGGGCAGAGTTAGACTAATTGCAGATTTACTTTCATCTCTGAAATATAAATCGTCATACCTGAATATGTATCCGGAACCGTTTGATGGGTTCTCTTCGGTTAATAATCCGGCCAACATGCCTTTGTTAAATACCGCTACGGTTCTCACAATTATTTACTTTTTTTCACTTCCAGTTTTATCTCCAACCCAAGTACTTCAACAAGTTTTTGCAACGTGCTGATTGTTGGATTTCCCTTACCGCTTTCAAATTGTTTTAATGTTCGCAATCCAACACCAGAAAGCTCTGCCAGAGTTTCCTGATTGATACTGAGCGTTTCACGCCTTTCTTTTATTAATCTTATTAATTCTTGTTGGTGCACTATAATGCTCTTTTGAATGCAAATATAGGAAAAGTTCAAAATAAAACGACATAAAGTGCTTTATGTTGCACTTTTAAGTAGATATTGATAAATCAGAGGATTAATAAATCTTTAAGTGCAATATAATGCACTATTTCGATCAAAATAAGTCATCGCCAAATGAAATTTGTATTTAGTTATGGCTATAGAAAGACCGATAGAAATTGAAAAACTCCGGAAAATGGAACGATGAAACTTTGAACGGTAGAGCTCGGAATATTGGAATATTGGAATCTAGAACTGATACATCAACGAAAACTCAATCAACACATTATATTGTCCCTGGTCAAAAAAAGTGGTGTAACCGGCGACATAAGGACGAATAGTTGTAATCGAATGACTATATCTGAAATCCAGCGACCAGTTGTCGGACATTGCATAAAGCAGTCCGCCATGAAAAGCCAGTTCAGTTTTTTTAAACGGTGGCGGCTCATAAATCACACCAGCCTGTGTTGATTCTTCATTGTTAATAAGCACGCCGAATGACAGTCCGCCGAAAATTCCAAATTTATTATTCAAATGATAGTTGACGGAAACAGGAACTTCAATATAACTCAGTCGCATTAAATAATACTGGTTATAATCATCGGTTGGCATTCTGCTGCCCTTCTGAATGAAAACCATTTCCATTTGCCCCGAGACTTTTTGAGAAAAATTTCTTTTCACGAAAGCTCCAAACAAAACGCCGGCCTTGTCAAACCCTTCCAACCCATCACCATTCACCTGCGAGCCATCACCGCCAAATCTTACTCCCGCCTTGAATTCCTGACCAGTAGCCACAAGGGATGTGAAGAAGGTAAATATTAACAGAAAGTATCGCATGCTTGCAGGTATATTGAGTCTGAGTCTGAATTTGAGTCTGGGTCTGAGTCTGTTTTGTGTATGAGTGCGTGTAGAAATATCAATGGCGAGCAAAGTATATATCAAAAGAAATATTGCATGACTTCACCTACGAAGCCCTCGTAATTTGTATCCCGAAACTTCGGGACGTAATTCGTAATTCGCTCCCGAAAGCAATCGCGACTACAACTTACTTCACCGCTGCCTCCTCCACCTGAATCACTTCCTTCGTTACATCATTATAAATAAACGCAACAATATTGCAGTTGTTTACGACCCATGCATTATCGATTGTGTAATTATAATTTTTTGTAACGGTTGTACCGGCAGCAGTATTACCGGTTGCGATTGTCTCTCCCCAAGTTGTATTAAGTCCGTCTCGCAATACATGACGATGAATATAATCACCAACGAATTCTTCAGGTTGATGTCCGTACCATAATTGCCAGTCTATTAAACTGTCTTCGGTAATTACAACCTGGAGCTTATAATCTCCCTGAAGGTCTTTTACAAATTTCGATTCAACAGCAACATTTACGCTGTTTGATCCTGAATTATAGGTATTCGTAATATGAATTGACGCGCTTGCATCTTTTGCCAGCTCGGTTGCAATTGCACCATTCCATGCAGTATAAGTTTTCGAATGAGATCCGCTTGGGAAATCAATTCGATTGATCATTCCTTTCGGATTACCCGATATACCAAAGAAAGTATTCCAGGCAGTACCTGTTGCCGAATTAAAATCGGTCTCAAATGATCCGGGCGGTCTTGCTGCTGGCAAACTAAAACAAACAGACGCATTAGGGCAGGTTCCGGCAAAATAACCGGCATGAACACTTATTACAACCAGGCAATGATCATATATAGGTTTGATTGTATCATTCAGGTATAATCCCGCGGCGGGACAATTACCGCAAGCATGTCCGGTATAATCTTCCATCAGGACTTTTCTGTTTGGAATTGAATCATCAATGCCTGTAGAGCAGAAATCGGGTGTAACAACTTCTTCACGGAACGGAGCTTCGATTTTATCACATCCATAATATATGAATGCGATTGCAATGATTGCTATAAGGTATTTTATTTTCATGATCAGAAACTACTTGTAATTGACATTGTAAATCCATTAGAGGACGGAACCTGACGGCAGACGCCTCCAACGCATAAGATTCCTTCTCTTTGACGACCATATCCGAGAGAAATACGATTTGTGCCACGCGTATATCCGAATGAAACAGAGTAATAATGAAAGCGCAGGTCTTTATTATTATTGCCATAATTATACTGGTCGAATGCGGCTACAAACCAATGAGGAGCTACGGTATATTCAATTAAAGCCATTGCCCAGCTTTGCTTGTCCTGTTTGGTATATAAATGTTGCAATTCGGTACGAATGTTTTTCTTGGCGGATAATTTGAAGCTTGTTTCCAATACTCCGATATGGCTGTATACATGACCGAATCCGTTTTTCCCTTCAATAACGTCCTTGTTGTAATTCAGGTATATGTAAGAAATTGTTGACTGAACTTTCTTACTCCATTTATGATGAAAATCAATATTGAAGTCTTCGAAATAAATTTCACCACCGAATTTGAAGAACTCAGAAGTGTATCCGTAATCATCGCCTGTCGCTTGTTTATCAATAGATGTTGCACGAGAATAATTAACGGTTACATCAGAACCAAATTGTCCGCCAGCAAAACTACCCGGCTTCAGATTAAAAAACACTTCACCCTGTAAACCATACTCGCCGTTCGGCTGTGTGGCATAAGGATACAATGCGGGTAGCATGTAAGTGTGGTTCTTTGTTGTGGCGGGAAGATAGTTTATGATCAGACTATTTAAGGCTGCATCACGTTCGGATCTGAAACTCATGTTGTCAATTCTTTTGGCAGCAATCGTGACACCAAATCCTTTTTTGGAATAGGTAGCATTAAGCAAAGTGGCCGAACCTGATTTATAAATGTAACCATTGGTGGCTGACGGGTCGTTGACTTTATAAGCATATTCACCTCTTACTGTCAGGTTGCCATGGGTAACTGTTAATCTTCCGCCACCTGACGCTACATTTTCCGGGAGTATATAAATGGGATCATCATCAGTTTGATATTTGCTGACGAAACTACCTCCGATGATATATTTGGTCTTCATACTCTCTCCGCCTTTTATCGCATCGTTAACAGACCATTCGGCATCAATACCACGAACAATTCCTTCGCCTTTAGTCCAGAAATCACGCTGATAACCGATGATACCTTTCAGATCGAGTCCGACAACCGGACTGTATTTTACTCTTAATCCGTCCATGGCATTATCATAACCAAGTCCTCTTTCTTCGTATGTTCTGAAAACAATTCCGCTTCCAAACTGATCGTAGAAATTACCGGCAGTAATTTCCAGTTCGTTGTTTTTATACGAAAGATACCTGTATGGAATTCCATTTCCTTTGTAACGGCTGTCAAAACCGAGCATAGGGTTGGTATAATTTTCATATCGAAGTCCGGCCTGAAACGGTCCATTATCATAAATGAAATTTGCGAAACCGTTACTTAATAATTTTTCCGGTACATCCGGCGCGCCGATTGCTGAATCGGCAAGATAATATTGAGCGTCCAGTTGAAAGTTTCCGTGCAGAGAGCCGCCGCCAAGAGTTTGCGCGTGAAGTTTAGCAACCGAAAATAAAATACAACAGAGTGCGAGTTTTCCCTTCTTCAAAGTGTGCTGGATTTTTTATTTAGTTTCCGCAGCTTTTTTTACTGCTTCATAAAGTTCTTCTTCATCACCGGGTGTAAAACCTACATGTTGCCAGACGATTTCTTTTTTACCATTTAGTACAAATGTCTGCGGTGGCATATTTACATTTAACTCTCTTTTGAAATCACCGTTTGGATCACAATAAGATTCATAGGTCCAGTTGCGGGCATTAACAAATGGAGCTACGCGCTGTATTGTGCGCGCATCATCAACAGAAATAATGATCATTTTAACTCCTGTTTCTTTTTGCCAATCGGCATATACATCGTTGACTGCATTTAATTCTTCGATACAGGGCTTACACCAGGTTGCCCAGAAGTCAATAATCATCGGCTTACCGTCATTGTCGAAAGTAGATGTATTGATTCTTTCGCCGGTACCGGTTTTAATTTCTACTGCAGGTAGTGTACGGCCTTTTTCCTGTCCGTAAACGAATGTGCAAAAAAGCACAAAGATTGCTGTGAGGATTCTTTTCATGGGCTAAAGATAAAAAAGGGCTTAATTTCTTAAGCCCTTTTTAAAATTTTATTGATTTTTTTAATTATTCCGTAATCGCGATTCTTTTAGAAACCACGCTTGAATTTGACTTAACAGTTACCTCATAAGTGCCTTTTGCAGCATTTACAAGATCAATTGGCACTACATCTGATGTGATATTAGTCAGGTTCATCGTTTTTACAACAGCACCTAATGCATTTGTAACTGTAATTGTTACATCCTGGCTATTATCGAAGTTCATTTGAACTTTGAAGTTACCCTGAGAAGGGTTAGGATAAACCATTACCTGATTATCATTGAACAATTCAACAACAGAAACAGTCATGTTAGTATTGATATTCACATTATCAATATATGCGTTATTACCGTAAGCACTTGTTGCTTTGAATTTCACGAATACATTGTTCTGACCAACCGCACCTGTAAGGTTAGCGGTTTTATGATGCCACTGAGTTGTTGCTGAAGGAGTCCAGGCAGAAGTAGCAACTGCATTTCCCGTTGCAAGAGTAGCACCTGCCTCGTTGAATACAGAAGTCCAGCTCTGACCACAATTAGTTGAATATAATACTTCAATTTTATCGTTTGTCGTAGTTGAATATTGAGCGTAAGCCACATCGAATTCAAGAGTTGCAGTGGTTGTTCCAACAGTACTGAAATCATAATTCGGTACATATAACTCATCGATTTGACCTGATGGGCTATTCCAGAAATCCATTTTCGCTGAACCGGCACCATTTAACCCGGCTGAATTTCTTGCCCATTGTGCAGAATTATCCGGATTACTTACAATCCAGCCGGCCGGAGGAAATACAGATGAAGGGAATGCTTCTGCAAGTGGCGGTGCAACTCCCATGGCAGTACTAATGTTGAAAGGAACCGACATATATTCTTGAAAATCATTTAGGTCTGGAGTTCCATTCGGATTGCTGATTGTTACATTTAAAGTATGTGAACCGGCAGCGGGTGTTAAAGTAGGAATGTTAACTACAGCAGTAGAGTTTGAAGCCAGATTTCCGGTCCATGGATAAGTAACCGGACTGCTTCCATCCACATCATAAGTAATGTCTAATGAAGTAAGATTTGTGCTACCTGCATTTTCAATTGTAATACTTGGTGTAACGCCACTGCCGCAGGTAATAGTTGGAATATTTGAAATTGCTCCGCATGGAAGAGTAGCATCAACAGAAAGCATCTGATGATTGCTGATGGCTGCCTGGTGAACTTCTTTAGTTCCGTTATCCTGAATAAATGCAACTACTTCTAATTGCTTTTTATCGTAAACATATGCAGGAAGTTTTTCATTAAAACTAAATGCTTGTTGCTGTCCAACAGTCCATGAACTATCAATAGTAGTTCCGTTTGCACTTGGAAGCATTAACTGCATAACACCTTCAAAATCCTTTTCACCATTTGTTCCGGGAGCAGAACAAAATTCAATTACATGTTCAACAACTGCAATATGAAGAACCATTACACCGGTCGAAGCAACAGCTTGAGTACACTCGATATTTCCTGTTATATGAATTGAATCATTTGCATAATCAATAGAATGAGACAATGTAAGTGTAAAAGGAGACATGATAGCAGCGCGGGTGTTTAGCTTTGTCTGAGTCCAGTTTGCGGGTGCTCCCGAGTAACTTGAACCTGTCTGAGCAACTCCATCCATACGTGCAGAAGGAACTCCTGAAACACTATAGTAAGTCACACGCGGACCAACCATTGCCTGTGTATTTGCATTCATTGGATCGGTACCAGGCCAACTCGTTTGATACTTTATAGCACAAACTTTATTAACGTTTGCCTCAAGCAATGCATTAAATGCAGGATTTTGAGACGCGCAAGGCGGACAAGACGCCTGTGTAAATTCCTCTGCCAGTACCATTCTTGTTGACTGAGCATTCGCATTAAATGCAAATACGACGGCAACAAGTAAACTTAGAGTAAATAGTTTTTTCATTAGTGTTGTTTTTGAGATTCCTTATTTAATTAGTTAATGTTGTTTGGCTCCCTATGCCATATTAAGTAATGCAATGCTATAAAAATATTTCAAATATACCAATAAAACCATTCTGAACCAGGCTTTGTTATTGTGAAAAAGGTAGTTATATTTGTTGATTATTATAGAATCATTGAAAAAAATCGAAAAATGAGAAACATCTACTTAACAATACTGATTTTTATAGGTTATTTAACAATTGCCGTCGGACAGGATCTGGCATTAGACCATCCGGTGTTCAGTTACAGCGGGCCCATGAATTCAGCCCTTTCCGCCCACCTTACAGTTATTAACCAAAGCTCAAATACACTTGATGTTATTTGTGAGAACGATATTTCCGCAAGAGTTTGGACTCCGGGACATGAATCATACTTCTGCTGGTATGTATGCTATGATACCTCTGTAACGGTTAGTCCGGATAGCATCCAACTCGCTCCGGGCGCATCCACCAGTGCCTTCTACGATCACGTTATCGCGTTGAATATTCCGGGTCATGATGAATTGACTTATCGTTTCTACGACCAAAGCGGAAACAGTACAGATACCCTTTCAGTTACAATCAGCTATGATTTCACTCCGGTCGGCGTTTTCGAAATTTCTTCATCAACAAATAATTTCAGATTTGCAGGAGCAAATCCGGCCAATTCAACAACAACGATCAGCTATTATGTGACCGGAAAGCAGGATGCGAAACTGATTGTTTCAAATATGCTTGGATCGAAGGTTAAAGAAATTCCATTAGCTCTCGGTCAAAATTCAATGACACTCTCCGTAAAAGATATGAAAGCAGGCGTCTACATTTATTCACTGGTTGTAGACGGTAAAATGATGAGTTCAAAAAAATTAGTTGTTGCTCAACATTAATAATTTGCATTAACCCAAATGAAATTTAGAAGCACCCGGTCATCCCGGGTGCTTTTTTGTCTAAAGTAAAAACAGCTTTGTAACTGATGAGTAAACCACCATTAAAGAAAGAAGCGCTTGACTACCACTCCCAGGGCAGGCCGGGTAAAATCGAGGTAATACCATCCAAACCATACAGCTCTCAAAGAGACCTTTCACTCGCTTACTCCCCGGGTGTAGCGGAGCCTTGTCTGGCTATTGCTGCCAATCCTGAAGATGTTTATAAATATACTGCCAAGGGAAACCTTGTCGCGGTGATATCAAACGGGACGGCAGTGCTCGGACTAGGAAACATCGGTCCGGAGGCTTCCAAGCCCGTTATGGAAGGGAAAGGACTTTTATTTAAAATCTTCGCCGACATAGACGTTTTCGACATTGAAATTGACGCGAATGATGTTGACTCCTTTGTTAGTACGGTCAAAGCCATTGCACCGACATTTGGCGGAATTAACCTGGAAGATATCAAGGCACCTGAGTGTTTTGAAATTGAAACGAGATTGAAAGCCGAGTTGAAAATTCCGATCATGCATGATGACCAGCACGGAACGGCCATTATCTCCGGAGCTGCTTTATTGAACGCTCTTGAAATTACAAAAAAGAAAATTCAGGATGTAAAAATTGTGGTTAGTGGCGCGGGGGCATCGGCAATTTCCTGCGCGAAACTTTACATTTCACTTGGCGCGAAAAAGGAAAATATTGTGATGACAGACAGTACGGGCGTACTACATGTTGACCGTACGGATCTGGATGCAAACAAAATTTTCTTCGCTACAAATAAAAAAGTTCATACGCTTGAAGAAGCGATGAAAGGCGCGGATGTATTCCTCGGACTATCGAAAGGAAATATTGTTTCGAAAGAGATGATAAAATCAATGGCAAAAAAAGCGATTGTTTTTGCTCTTGCGAATCCCGATCCGGAAATATCCTATAACGATGCCCGTGAAGCGAGGGAAGACATTATCATAGCAACCGGACGCTCCGATTTCCCTAACCAGGTAAACAATGTTTTGGGTTTTCCATTTATTTTCAGAGGGGCATTGGATGTCAGGGCAAGTCAGATCAATGAAGAAATGAAACTCGCTGCAGTTCGTGCCATTGCGGATCTTGCCAAGGAAGCGGTTCCCGAAATCGTGAATCTGGCTTACAATGCGAAGAATATCACTTTTGGAAAAGACTATATTATTCCGAAACCACTTGACCCGAGGCTGATCAGTACTGTCGCGCCTGCCGTAGCAAAAGCTGCAATGGATTCGGGAGTGGCACAAAATCCGATACGAAACTGGCCGCAGTATATAGAGGATCTCAGGAAGAGGCTGGGCCTCGACAATAAACTTATTCGTGTCGTAACAAGCAAAGCAAAACAAAATCCTCAGCGAATAGTATTCACGGAGGCCGATAACTACAAGATCCTGAAAGCCGCGCAGATTGTGCGTGATGAAGGAATAGCAAAACCGATTTTATTAGGGAATAAATCGAAAATCGAACGACTCATAGCCGAGAATAGTCTGGAATTAGGTGATACTCCTATCATTGATCCAAGACAGGAAGATGAAAAACGGGCGAGTTTCGGTGACATATTTTTCCGCAAAAGAAAACGCCGCGGCTTCACACTTTATGAAGCAAAGAAGATCATGAATGAGCGCAACTACTATGGCGCAATGATGGTCGAAACAGGAGAAGCCGACGCGATGATTTCGGGACTGACAAGAAAATATAAAGACACCATCAGGCCGGCATTGCAAATTATAGGCACTCAGGATTCGGTCAAGAAAGTAGCCGGTATGTATATAATGGTTACAAAGAAAGGACCGATATTCTTTGCCGATACGACTGTTAATGTAAATCCGACTTCGGAAGATTTAGCCGAAATTACAGTACTCACGGCATGGGCTGTACAGCAGTTCAACGTAAAACCACGCATAGCACTTTTATCTTATTCAAACTTCGGGTCATCAGACGAACCTGAAGCCAGAAAAGTTCGTGATGCCGTTGCGATCCTGCACCAAAAATATCCGGGAATGATGGTCGATGGCGAATTGCAGGCAAATTTTGCACTGAACCCTTCCCTGCTTTCCGATAATTTTCCTTTTTGTGAATTTTCAAAAGATGGTGCCAATACACTCATTTTCCCGAATCTAGAATCGGGTAATATCGCCTATAAATTATTGCAGGAAATGGGTGCTGCCGAAGCGATAGGCCCTGTATTACTTGGCATGAAAAAGCCGGTTCACGTTTTACAACTGGGAAGTTCAGTACGTGAAATCGTTAACATGGTGACGATTGCCGTTGTTGATGCACAGGGCAGGAAAAATTATTAAATAATTGCTGATATTGTGGCAATGATAAACCATCTTTCGGGCAAACTTGTCGAGAAGAACCCTGCTTACCTGATTATTGAATGTGGTGGTGTAGGATATTTTGTAAATATCACACTCAATACTTTTTCAAAAACCGGCTCCAATGAACAGATTTTTATTTTCACACATCTTCAAATAACTGAAGATGCCCATACGTTATACGGCTTCATCGACGAAGACGAAAGAAGGCTTTTCCGGCTACTTATTACTGTTTCGGGAATTGGCTGTAACACTGCAAGGATGATGTTATCGTCGATGTCAGTAGCTGAACTTGAGTCTTGTATCATAAATGATCAGGCCAAAAAGTTGCAGGCCATCAAAGGTATCGGGGAGAAAACGGCTCTCCGGACAATTCTGGAATTAAAAAGCAAGCTAAAAAAAGATCCGGCTTCCGCTGTTTCTTCTATTGGTCATTTCAAGGTTAAAGATGAAGCTATGTCGGCATTACTTACCCTTGGCTTTAACAGAAATGCCATTGACAGGACTCTGGAAACGGTGCTAAAAAACAGCCCTTCTGCAACGGTTGAAGATGTAATTAAAGATGCTTTAAAGGCTTTATAGGCCTTTAATTGAAAGATTTTATAAACCAACCACATAAAATAAACTGATAAGCCGTGTCAATTTCTGTACCCTAATTTCTAAAACTTTACCTCAAATGTTACGCAACTATTATGATCCTTCTGCGTTTCCCTTTGTCAGCGAAAAAAACTATTTTAGCCGCTATTTTAAAACAGAAAACCCATAGTCTGATTTTACCCAACTGCATTCAACTATTATTACCTTGAAAAATTTGAAACAGATTTTTTTCGGGATGGGCTTTGCTTTGTCTATTCTCGTTTCTGTATGGGGCTCCGGCAAGTCGGCCGGTCCTATGCCGACACAGGAAGCTTTGGCAGATTCTGATACCACCCGCTTAAAATATCCGTTTCACGATAGATACGGTGACGCCTATTCTACACGGAGTGATAAAAGTCCGATGTACATGAAGGATCCGGCTAACATCAAATCAGATGTTCAGTACGACGTTGATAACAACAGGTATAATATCAACGAAAACATGGGAAGCCTTTTTTACCGCAACCCATCGTACATGACGTTTGATGAATTCGTTGAAAATGAATTCAACCATACCACAAGAGAATACTGGAAACAGCGTGCCGGAGAAGATGACGCTTTGAATAAAAAAGCTTTTGCTCCGAAGATCATGGTGAACAGCGTGATATTCGACCGTATTTTCGGCGGTAACAGTATTGATATCCGTCCGCAAGGTTCCGCTGAATTAAGCTTTGGTGTAAATATTTCTAACAGCGAAAATCCTAACATCCCTACCGATCAGCGTCGCGTTACAACTTTCGACTTCAAGGAAAAAATTCAGATGAATATTATCGCGAACATCGGCGATAAAATGAAACTGACAACTAACTATAACACCGAAGCTACATTCGACTTCGAAAACAGAATGAAGCTTGAGTATACAGGTTATGAAGACGATATCATTAAAAAGATAGAAGCCGGAAATATCACGATGCCTCTGAACAGCCAGTTAATTCAGGGCTCTCAAAGTTTGTTCGGAATAAAAACACAATTGCAGTTTGGGAAATTGATGGTGACCGGACTATTCTCCCAGCAAAAAGGAAAGCCTGAAACTATTAACGTTCAGGGGGGTGTTCAGTCTACAACATTTGATATTAAGGCCGATCAGTATGAAGACAACAAACACTTCTTCATTTCACAATTCTTCGCAAACACATATGACAATTCCCTTCGTGATCTTAGCCGTGTAGGATCTTCCATCAACATCACGAAAATTGAGGTATGGGTTACTTCAAGAGGATATGTCAGTTCGCAAAATGCACAGAACAGAAACATCTTCGCTTTTGCTGATTTGGGTGAATTTGTTCCTGATCCTGCACAAACGCTTGTGCAGCCAAAAGGATCAAGTCCTTTTCCATCGGACAGTGTAAATACACTTTATGATGAATTAGCTACGGTACCGGGAGGATTAAGTGCTTTACGAAGAATTTCCAACTCAACATTGCTCAACCAATTTGTACAAACCGACAACTATACCCGACCAAAAAACTATGAAACCGTAGAAAATGCCCGTCTTCTTCTTCCTTCAGAATATACAATTAACCCATTACTTGGTTACATTTCACTAAACTCGAAGTTACGTTCAAACGATGTTCTTGCCGTTGCCTTCGAATACACGATCAACGGAGAATTACACCGTGTCGGAGATCTTACGAGCTATTCAGGTGTTGCAGGTGATTCAGCACTCTTTGTAAAATTAATTCACAGTACAAATTACAGTCCGAAGTTTTACACCTGGGACCTGATGATGAAAAACATTTACTCACTTGGAGGATATGGAATTTCACCTGACAAGTTCCGCTTAGATGTACTTTACCAGGACGATAAGATCGGTGGAAACATTAATTACATTCCGAATGGCTGTGACAACATTAAAAACATTCCGCTCCTCACTATACTCAATCTCGACGACTTAAATACACAGCAGGCGCCCCAGCCCGACGGATTATTTGATTTCGTTTCCGGAATAACGATTAATCCGCAAGCGGGACGAATCATTTTCCCTGTACGAGAGCCGTTCGGAAGTTATCTGAGATCGAAATTCTGTGCCGACCCTGCCAACCAGGCATTCGCCAATCAGTATGCCTACGATGCACTTTATGACTCAACGAAGACAGCTGCACAACAACAACCTGAAAAAAATAAATTCAGTCTGCGCGGATCATTTCAATCTTCCTCCGGTTCCGAAATTCCGCTTAATGCCGTTAACGTACCACAGGGTTCAGTAAAAGTAACAGCGGCAGGAAGGATATTAACGGAAGGATCCGACTATACCGTTGACTACACTTTAGGACGGGTAAAAATCATTAACGACGGAATATTAAAATCAAATACACCAATTGAGGTTAAACTTGAAAGTCAGGCTCTGTTCGCTTTGCAGACGAAGACTATGTTAGGCACGAGGTTGGAATATACATTCAACAAAGACCTTCAGGTTGGCGGAACGTTAATGCACATGTATGAAAGACCGCTCACACAAAAAGTAAATGTAGGTGACGAGCCGATTAAAAATACTGTCTGGGGTCTGGATGGAAATTACAGAAGAGATTCCCGATTCCTGACCAAAATATTGGACAAACTTCCTTTCTACAGTACTAAAGAAGTTTCATCACTGACTTTTAGTGGTGAAGTAGCGCAGATTATTCCGGGACACTCAAATGCTGTTGGCAAGACCGGAATTTCATATATAGATGACTTCGAAGGAGCGATAACGCCTCTGGATCTGAAGAATCCGGCAACCTGGTATTTATCCGCCATACCTGAACAACAAACCGATCCGGGAATGTTTCCTGAATCAACAGAGGATTCAATTAAATCCGGACTTAATCGCGCCAAAATGGCCTGGTACTATGTAGATCCGATTTTCCAGAATGATCAGCCTTCCACTCCATCTAATGTAACACCTGATGAACAGAGTAATAACTTCGTTCGAGAGGTTTTACAGACTGAAATTTTCCCGAACGTTCAACAGTACACTCCGCAAAACATTACCTGTATGAACGTGGCATTTTATCCTGACGAGCGCGGACCATATAATTATGACTGTGCACAAACACCATGGTCGGCTGGTGTAGACAGCACGGGACATCTGAAGAGTCCGGAGAGTCGTTGGGGAGGTATCATGCGTAAGATTGAGACGAATGATTTTGAAGCAAACAATATTGAATTCATCCAGTTCTGGATGCTCGATCCGTTTGCTGATAATACACTGAATGATGGTAGCGGTGGTGATCTTTATTTTAATATCGGAACTCTTTCGGAAGACATTTTGAAAGATCAGCATAAGATGTATGAGAATGGATTACCAATTCCTTCGGGAGGCAGTAATACAACGAGTCCGACAACCTGGGGTGTTTATCCGAATGTTCAATCAATCGTAAATGCATTTGATTCCGATGAAGCGAACCGTGCGGCGCAGGATGTTGGTTTAGACGGATTGAGCACTGCTACTGAAACATCTTATTTCCAGCCATTCCTTCAAAACATTTCAAACACATTCAATACAGGTTCGGCCGCATACCAGAATGCTTTGAATGACCCTTCTTCCGACAACTATTTGTATTTCCTTGATAACAGTTACGATGCAACCGGCACCACTGTTCTTGAGCGTTATAAAAAATGGAACGGACAGGAAGGAAACTCGCTTACACAATCCGGTGGAAACAATCTTTCTATTGCTACTTCAACTCCGGATGCCGAAGACATCAACCGTGATAACAATATGAATGTTGGTGAAACTTATTACCAATATAAAGTTTCTCTGAAGCCGGGAAGTATGATTGTGGGACAGAATTATATTACCGACGAATACACGGCAACTGTTCGTTTGAAAAATCAAACTTCAACAACAGTAAAATGGTATCAGTTTAAAATTCCAATTCGATTCCCTGAACTAACCAAGGGAGAACAGGAATTAACCAACGTGGAATTCATCAGGATGTACATGAAGAACTTCCGCAAACCAATTATCTGCCGTTTTGCAAAGCTCGAATTCCTGAGGGGTGAATGGAGAAGATACCAGTATTCGCTTCTTCAGCCGGGAGTTTATAGTCCGGTACCTGAAGTTCCAGGCAGTACAACTTTTGACATTTCTTCAGTGAGTATCGAAGAGAACGGTGCACGTCAGCCTGTTCCTTATGTATTGCCTCCGGGAATTGAAAAAGAAAGAGATCCGAGTGCGCCTGCACTTTCGACTGTAAATGAGCAATCGCTTTCGATGAGATTCTGTGAACTGGAAGACGGCGATGCACGTGCTGCCTATAAGAATACTCAATTTGATATTCGTTCTTACAAGAAACTTCAAATGTTCATTCACGCAGAGTCAAGCGTAAATTCAACGGCATTGAACAACGGAGATTTACATGCGTTCATGCGACTCGGAAGTGACTTTAACGATAACTACTACGAATACGAAATTCCTCTTACCATTACTCAGCCTTCGGCAATTAGTCCGGTTGACATTTGGCCGGAATCCAATGAGATGATCATTGAATTGCAAAAGCTTATTGATGCGAAACTGGCAAGAAACAATGCAATGAATGCCGGCAACTCAACGGTTACTCTTCAGACTCCATTCGTATTTTATGACGGAGACAGAAAGATAACAGTTAAGGGTACACCGAATCTCAGCAACCTCCGCTCACTGATGATTGGAATTCGTAATCCGAAAGACGCTAATGGATCCGGACCAAAACTCTGCGGAGAAGTATGGTTTAACGAATTAAGGCTAACAGATTTTGATGAAGAAGGCGGATGGGCTTCGACTGCACGTATTACAGCTAAACTTGCCGATCTGGGCACAATGACCCTTTCGGGAAATCGCAGTACGGCCGGATGGGGAAGTATAGAGAAAAAAGTGAGCGAGAGAGACAGGGAGGATAAAGCATCGTACGATTTTTCAACCAGTATCGAGGTTGGAAAATTCCTTCCCGAAAAATCAGGAATAAAAGTTCCGTTCTTCTTTGGTTATGCCGAACAGAAAATTGACCCGCAATACAATCCGCTCGACCCGGACGTTAAACTGGAAAAGGCGTTAGAGGCTGCACCTGACCCTGAATCGGCCGATAAAATCAGAAAGACTGTAACCGACTATACGCAGCGAAAGAGTTTCAACTTCACGAATGTGAGAAAAGTAAAAACGGGTCAGAATACAAAGTCACGGATTTACGACATAGAAAACCTGAATCTGAGTTATGCTTACACGGAACAATACCAGCGTAATTATAACATTCAGTACTACCTGGCGAAAACATATCAGGGATCTATCGGATATAATTATAATAGCGCATCAAAACCAATTGCTCCATTCGAGAAAACAAAATCGAGAACGTTAAGCAGCAGGTGGCTTAAACTGATTAAAGATTTTAACTTCAATCCGATTCCGACAGGATTGAATTTCCGTGCGAGTCTTGAAAGAAATTATGCGGAAACTATATTAAGGAATAACAATGATTTTGGAATGGTGCTTAATCCGACTTACGATAAAACATATTTCATGCGTCGTAATTACGGACTCGTTTGGGATCTGACAAAATCGCTCAAGCTGGATTACACGGCAGATGTTCATGCGATGATTGATGAACCTCCGGGAAAATTAGATACTGAACAAAAGTATGATTCGGTTATGCGAAATCTTCGCAACCTGGGAAGAGTTGATCAGTTTAATTCTACCACCCGTTTGAGCTATACGCTTCCTTTAGCCAAGATTCCTCTTGTTGACTGGATTTCATCAAATGTAAGTTACACAGCGAACTATAACTGGATTGCCGGACCATTATGGAGAGATACGGTGACGAATCAGATTTTAGTTGATAACCCATGGGGTAATACAATACAGAATTCACAAACAGTACAGATCGGTGCGAACGTAACATTCACAACATTGTACAATAAAAATAAATACCTGAAGAAAATCAGTTCGAATGCGCCGACGCCTCCTAAACCGGTGCGCCCTCAGGTAAAATTGCCGAATGATAGTACGAAAGCGAAAAGCGATACATTAAAGACAAAGTCAAATCCATTCGAGCCTGCATTTAAAGTATTAGCGAAAGCTTTGATGATGATCAAGACCGGATCGGTTAATTATACTGAAACGAACGGAACGTTAATTCCCGGATTTGTTCCTAAGCCGGAATGGCTGGGTATGGATTATTCGGCGAGAGGCGGACCGGCTCCGGGATATGGATTCATCTTCGGAAGCCAGGCCGACATACGTCCAACCGCGGTCAGGAATGGCTGGTTTATTACACCCGACGATAGTATTACTGTAGTTCAATTCAACTCATTCTATACGACGACGAATCAAAAGAACCTGAGCCTGCGTCTGACAATTGAACCGATTAAGAGTTTGAAAATTGAACTTACCGGTAACCGGAATGCCACGCTTACGCATAGTGAATATTATAAATACCTTCCATCGACAGGAGAGTTCACCACATTGAGTCCGACCGAATCGGGTAATTTCTCGATTTCATATCTGACCTGGAACTCACACTTTGTTACCGACGCAAAAGATTATTCGAATAAAAACTTTGATCAATTCCTTAAAAACAGGGCTGAATATTCGCGGATTCTTGATGCAGAAAATCCGAATCTTCCACGGACTCCGTCAGTCGACAATGGATATGGAGCCACACAAAAAGAGGTGTTGACATACTCATTCCTTTCGGCTTATACCGGTAAGAGTCCGAATGAAAAATACACCGAAGCCTTTCCAAAAATTCCAATGCCTAACTGGAGGGTTACATACGATGGATTATCACGGTTGAAAATGTTCCAGAGTGTGTTCCAGACTATTTCATTATCGCATGGTTATCGTTCGGTGTATAGCGTAAACTCATTTACACAGAACCTGCTTTATACGAGCGATATCAATGGCAATGCGACCAACTCCGACACCATTGGTAATTTCATTCCGCGGTATGACCTGCAACAGGTTACCATTGCAGAGCAGCTTTCTCCTCTCATCGGAATTGACATGACCTTTAAAAGCAGTCTGCAGGCTCGTTTTGAAATCAACCGGGACAGAACACTGACACTTGCCTATTCGAATAACCAGGTTACGGAAGTAAGGGGAATTGTTTATGTAGTCGGTTTGGGTTATAAATTTAAAAGAGTGCGGCTGCCATTCTCAGTCGGTGGTGGTAAAAAACTTACCAATGATTTAACGGTAAGAGCCGACATAAACATTCGTAATAATACAACCATACTCCGGAAAGTCGTTGAGAATACCAACCAGCCTAGTTCGGGTAGCCAGACACTAGGTATAAAACTGTCGGCCGACTACCCTGTTAGTGACAGGTTTAACGTCAGGGCGTTTTACGATTACAATGCGACGGAACCGTTTGTATCATCAAGCTATCCGAATTCAAATACCAATGCGGGTATTGCCATACGCTTCACGCTGGCACAATAAGGCTATTCGGGTAATGATTATTCGGGAACCTGTAGGCTTAACTCAGGAGCATACCCTTTTTCCCTTTGACATAGCAGATTTCGAGAAAAACTACTCAGGACTTCATTCTCAGGACTCAAGACTTTTTAGTACGTTTGACAAAAAATTAGCGTAATGAATTTTCCTGACAATTTGAAATACACGAAGGACCATGAATGGGTGCGTGTAGAAGGCAATGTAGCGGTGATAGGAATAACCGATTTTGCACAAAGTGAATTAGGTGATATCGTCTTTGTTGAGATAGAAACAGAGGGAGAAACACTTGAGAAAGAATCCATTTTCGGCACTGTTGAAGCCGTAAAAACTGTATCTGATTTGTTTATGCCAGTATCGGGAAAAGTTTCTGCTGTGAATGGCGGATTAACTACGAAACCTGAAGAGGTTAACAAGGATCCATACGGAGCAGGCTGGATGGTAAAAGTCGACATGAGTAATCCCTCTGAAGTAAACGAACTTATGTCAGCCGCCGATTACAAGAAAATGGTTGGCGCGGAAGCATAAGCATTGAATATTCATAAGCAGGATTAGAAATGTTCTGGCGATCAACATGGCCTGCATTTATATGGGCAATCATAATTCTTATCCTATGTGGAATACCGGGCAATGATTTGCCTGAGCTTTCATTCTTGCAATGGCTCAAGCCTGATAAGATTGTGCATCTAATACTATTCGGTGCTCAGAGTTTTTTGCTGATAAGAGGGTTTGAAAAACAAAACCACTTTACATTTTTAAATAAGAATGCCATAATCACATCACTCATTATTACAATTGCATATGGATGCCTGGTCGAAATTTTACAAGATCAGATTTTCATAAACAGAACCGGAGATGTGAGAGATGCGATTGCCAATGCAATCGGGGCATTTACCGGTTGGTATTTTTACAGGAAAAATTTTAAAGTGAAAACACTTTTCTGATGAAACATAAAATTATTGTTGCTGTTACTGGGGCAAGCGGATCAATATATGCAAAGACATTGCTTGCGAAACTTTCAACACTGGAAGAGCAGATAGAAAACATTGGAATAGTCTTTTCCGACAATGCAAAGGATGTATGGAAATATGAACTGGGAAATGAATCATATAATGATCTGCCCTTTAAAAGTTATAATAAAAACGATTTCATGGCGCCGTTCGCAAGCGGATCGGCAGCTTATAACATTATGATTATTTGTCCGTGCAGCATGGGAACACTTGCACGAATCGCGACAGGAATTTCAAACGATTTAATTACACGTTCGGCCGATGTTATTTTGAAGGAGCGCAGAAAATTAATTCTCGTTACCCGCGACACTCCGCTTAGCCTGATCCATATCAACAATATGAAAACGGTGACTGAAGCGGGCGGAATCATTTGTCCGGCCTCACCCTCTTTTTATTCAAGACCTTCCTCATTCGAAGAACTTGCTTCCACGGTAACAGACCGCGTAATTGACCTGGCCGGACTGGTGCAGGGGACGTATCGGTGGAGTGAAGGGAAATAGTGAATATTGAAAATTTAAGATTTGGGCTTAGACGAAATGTTGGCAATCAGCTAATTGAAAAAAAATTTTAACATTAGAAACAAAATGTAATAATCTTCTAAAAATGGAAGATTTGAGGTTAAATTCCTATGTTAATGTTCAATTGGCTGATATTCAATCACGATTAACATTTGAATTCCGCTTACTTTGAAGCCCAAATCTTCAATCTTCAATTTTCAATATTCCTTCTTCCTGCCTGTTCAAAAGTTTTCCTGATCATCCCCCAAAAAGTCCTTGACAATGCCCTCAAAGGCTTGTATATTCGATCTACCAAAAGCTAATAATGCTATGTACGAATACACCAAGCAGATTCTGACGAAAGTTAGCTTCGACAGGAACTTATTTAGAAAAGAGTTAGTCAAAGCATTAAGAATCCTAAAGAGAGAAGAAAGAAGGTTGTTGAAAGTATGGTGTGTTGCAACTTTTGCAGCATACAGCGATGTCATAATTGACAGTTTCAGGAAATTTTCCTGAGAAAATTTAAATTTCTTTTTATTCCGTTATATCCTGTTCGCTTTAAAGGCGAGCGTGAAAATGTTTTTGCAAAAACCTCTTCGGTCATTTCATTCCATTGCTTCTCACCCATCTCTGCTATTTCTTTTGAGATAACAAACCTCTTTTCATTATGTGCTTTTGAAAAACGATTCCATGGACAAACATCCTGGCAAACATCACATCCGAAAATCCAGTCATCCATTTTTCCTGTGATTGATTCAGGAAATTGTTCTTTCAATTCAATGGTAAAATAGGATATACACTTGCTGCCATCGACTACATAGGGCTTAATGATAGCATCGGTCGGACAGGCATCAATACAGCGGGAGCAGGTTCCGCAATAATCTTCGACCGGTCCGTCGGCAATCAGTTCGAGATCGCAGATAATTTCAGCGACGAAAAAAAACGAGCCATGTTTTTTAGTGATGAGGTTGCTGTTTTTACCGACCCAACCTAGTCCGCTTTTCTTTGCCCACGCTCTTTCAAGAACGGGTGCCGAATCGACAAACACTCTGCCGTTTACATCTCCGATGTTAGTACGAATATATTCTACCAACTCTTTCATTTTGTCTTTTACGACATAATGATAATCTTCACCATAAGCATACTTACTTACTTTTGGCGCATCGGGATTTTGATTTTGCTCGGGATAATAATTGAAAAGAAGCGATATGACACTTTTCGCTCCGGGAACGAGTAAACGCGGGTCGAGGCGCATATCAAAATGATTCTGCATATAGGCCATTCTTCCATGCCTGTCATTGAGCAACCATTGCTCCAGGCGAGAAGCCTCTTCTTCTAAAAATTCCGCTTTTGAAATTCCGCAAAAATCAAAACCAAGTCTTAAACTTTCAGACTTAATCAGTTTTGTATATTCTTCTTTATTCAATACAAATTCATCAATTGACTAAAATAACTTAAAGCTATATTCTTAAAAAAGAGTTCCGTCGGGAGGCAAATAATTTTTTCCCAGATGTTTGTAAGCGGCTTCGGTAGCTTCTCTTCCCCTTGGCGTTCGCTTCAGATATCCTTCTTTGATGAGAAACGGTTCATAAACCTCTTCAATCGTACCTGACTCCTCTCCCACTGCAGTTGCAATAGTTGATAATCCGACCGGACCACCTTTGAACTTTTCAATTATGGCGGCGAGAATTTTATTATCCATTTCATCGAGGCCGTGCTCATCCACATTTAAAGCCTTCAATGCATATTGGGCAATTTCTTTATCGATGGCTCCCGTACCTTTTATCTGTGCAAAGTCACGCACCCTGCGTAAAAGTGCATAGGCAATTCTAGGTGTCCCTCT
>CAZAON010000412.1:0-12739 GCA_964486655.1 uncultured Flavobacteriales bacterium | reverse complement strand
TAATTGCCTCATGCCGATGTAATGATTCAAACCATTAATGATATCGACATTTCCACCGAGCATGTTAGTCCAGATTTCAAGCTTCAATCCTTCAGGATACTGAGGGGCTGTAAGTTCAATTTTCCAGATCGGGAAAAAGTATACGGCAATCATTAGTATTGAACTGATAATCGTAATTACTTTTATCAATCCGGACATTTTAGCTGCTTTCTTGTTTTTTGACATCTGTGTAATTATTAACTTTTAAAAAAAATCGGGATTAGAATTTGAATACTATTCCCGATTACTAAATAAAACCTATACCATAATCAACCGATACTTATCGGATTGAATACATGAAAGAGTTGGGTATGATTCGCTTCGACTGATTTTAAGTGAATTTACCTTTAGCTCAAACATGTTTAGTATAATTTACAAAAAGAACGCATAGAATATATTGTTAACTATTTTGCTTCCGCTACTTCTTTTTTACCTGTACTGAATGTGAGAGGAACATTGCTGTTTGCAGGAGATACCCTTACGTAGCCCTGCATTTCCTGATGAAGTGCGCTGCAGAAGTCTGTGCAATAAATCGGAATCACTCCAACACGATCCGGAACCCATTTCAGGGTTTGAGTTTCACCCGGCATTATCAGGATTTCAGCATTAGCTGCATTCTTAACTGCAAAGCCATGTGGTACATCCCAGTCTTGTTCCAGGTTTGTTATGTGGAAATAAACTTCATCACCTAATTTAACTCCTTCAATGTTATCGGGAACGAAATGAGAGCGAATTGAAGTCATATAAACATGTACTTTTTTACCTTCACGAACTACTTTCGCTTCTTTCTCTCCTTTTGCTACATATGGATGCTGGTTGTCTTCTATTTTATAAATACGTGTTGAGTTTTTTACCAATAGATCGGCCGGACAAGCCTGTGCATAATGTGGTTCACCTACGGTAGGGAAGTCGAGGAGAAGTTGCATTTTATCTCCGCTGATGTCATACAACTGCGCGCTCTGTGCAAGTTCGGGACCGGTAGGAAGATATCTGTCTTTGGTAATTTTATTATAAGCAATCAGATATTTTCCGAAAGGCTTTCTGCTGTCACCACCCGGAATACATATATGTCCGACTGAATAGTAAGTAGGAACTCTGTCAAGTACAGTAAGATCTTTGATATTCCATTTCACTACTTCAGAAGAAACGAAGAATGAAGTGTAAGCATTTCCTTTTCCGTCGAATTCAGTATGTAATGGTCCGAGGCCCGGTTTTTTAACTTCACCATATAAAGCTGCTTCGTATTTTATAATTGGAATTCCGGCAAATTCACCGTCAAAGGTTTTATCAGCAATTGCTTTTTGAATTTTAGTGTAAGAGAATACTGGAATTAATGCTGCAAGTTTTCCGCTACCGACAATATATTCTCCTGTAGGATCGACATCACAACCATGTGGTGATTTAGGACAAGGAATGAAATAAACGATATCACTTAATTTATTCGGGTCAACAACGACAACTTTTTCTATTACTTCGGAAATAGTAGTGTGAGTTTTTTCATTCAGGTAATTGTGCTTGTATTTCACATTACGAACTTCGCCTTTTCCGGCTTTTACATATTCTTCAGCTTTCTTCCAGTTCACCGCCATGATAAAATCTTTGTCACCTTGCGATGCATTTACTTCAAGCAATGAATTCGCCTGTTCCCTGTTATAGCAAGAGAAGAAAAACCAGCCATGTGAAGGGCCTTTTCCCGCATGACTTAAATCGAAATTTACACCCGGAAGCAATATCTGGAATGCAATTTTCATTTGACCATCTGTAGGCGCAACGCTGACAAAGCTTACAGTTCCTTTAAAATTTTGTTTGTAGCTGCTGATCGGAACATCGAGATTGTCTCCCATGGGAACACTGAAACGAGTACCTGCAATTACATACTCCGTATTTTCAGTAATGAATGGCGAAGAGTGATTTCCTGCGCTGTTTGGAATTTCTATAATTTCTGCTGTGCGGAATGATTTCAGATCTACACGTGCGATACGTGGTGAGTTGTTACCATTCGCAAACAGCCAACGTCCGTCAACTTCTCCGTTTGTTTGTGATAACTCCATGTGGTGTAAATCGTCCCATGGAACAAAACCGGAAGAAGTTTCAAGCATTGGCTTAGACTCTTCGCTATAGCCATAACCATTTTCAGGAAATACAGAAAATACAGGAACAATCTTCAACAATCTCCCCGATGGCAGTCCGTATACTCCAACCTGTCCGTTAAAACCTCCGGAAACGAAATTATAGTAAGTATCATACTTGCCGGGTGCAACGTATGTTTTTTCTGCGGCATTCCCGGTTACCGCAGTAGCAGCATCTTTTGGCTTACAGTTAGTAAGCAGAATTCCGGTTACAGCCAGGAACAGTAAGGATAATTGTTGTGACCTTTTCATAATTATTTTTTTATATATTATTTAACTCCATCGTTTTTTCTCATGAACTCATAGGTAGCACGAGCATCTTCATCACTAAGATTCTGATTCGGCATTCTGACGAGACAAATTTCAAGCATAGCCTGTGACTCCGGGTCTTTATTAAGCATTTCGTCAGTGTTTGTTACGAAATTCATAACCCATTCCGCTTTGCGTCGGGTAGAAACGCCTTTCCAGCCCGGACCGACAAGTTTCTCATCGGTGAGTTTATGACATGAAGAACATTTAACATCATACACTCCACTGCCAAGGGCTGCCATCTTTTCGTCAAGCGTCGGATCAATTTTCACATCGGTGAATTTCCCGATACCTTTTTCATCGGCAGCATAAGGTGTTGTGTCTTTTAATAATGCACTATTGTCTTGTGTCGTTGCCTCAGGGTTTTCTGTCTTAGGACCTGATGAACAGGCGAAGATGATTAGTGCTAACACCGGAATTGTGAGAATTTTTTTCATTTAGTTTTATTTTTTAGTTTGTGTCAGTTCGAAGTCAATTCTATATGAAAGTTATAATGCTTCTTTCTGAATTCAAACGAAAATCTATTTAATTTTTTACCAATAAGTGTTCTTTTTTGATAGCTTTCGGGAATAGTATATTGTTTTCTAAATGAACATGCTTATGCAGATCATTTTCGAACATTTTTAATTCTTCAATACAAACCCTGTGAGTAGTGCAGGCGTCCTGTGCCGGCGTGTAATTGTTACTAAGTTTTTTAATTTCTGCTAAAAGATCTCCGGCAATTACATGTTCCTTTTCCATCATTTTTATCGGTGATTCCACTGCGATGTGTATAAAAGGATCGCCTGCTTTAACCGTACTTTCCATTGCTTTTATGCGTGGAAATAGTATTAATTCTTCTTTCATCATATGAGTTTCAAGCTCAGTTGCTGCTTTATTGAAAAGAATTTGTATCTTCTGCATCTGAGGATATTTTTCTCCATGCTTCGTAACAACTTTATCAAGATGCATTCTGATCAATGGAATACTTTCTTTTACATATTTGTGGTGTACGTTAAGAATATAGTCAACCAGTTGGCTCAATGGCATTGATTTGAAGTCGATTTCAGAGCCGTTTTTTTCTTCCGAATAGATCATCTCAAGTGCGCCTACAACTGCAGAAAGCTTTCCGGGATCAGTAAGCGCTTCAGACAATTTTTGTTTTCCCCTGCAACAGAAATCTAAACTATATGCTTCAAATATTGCGGCTGCTTCCGGTTTATTGGTGACTATTTCTCCCAGTGACAGATTCTCTATTTTCATCTTCAAATTCTTTCTGCAAATGTTGAATACAGTATGATTTTATGGAAAGATTTAGATCACTTTTGAAAGTGATGCTAATCATAAGTCAAACCTCCTTTAGTTGAACTTTACCTGCATATCTTCGTTTCCTGAGAAATAGAGCCATTTATTACTACGAAAGTGTATTTTTGAAAATATAAGCATGGGTAGAGACGAAAATTATTTTGGCTTAACGGATGAACAGGTTTTAGAAAGCCGGGAAAAAAACGGGGCGAATACTACTTTAGAGAAATCCGGTAATCGTTCTCTGGAAATATTTCTGGATGTTGTCAAGGAGCCTTTATTTATTTTATTGCTATGTGCTGCTTTAATATACTTCCTGGCAGGAGAAGTTCGGGAAGGTATCATAATGATTTCGTCTTTAAGTTTTGTAGCCGGAATATCACTTTACCAGGAGAACAAGAGCAAGAATGCAATCGACGGGCTAAAGAAGTTAAATGCTCCTACGGGAAAAGTTGTTCGTAATGGTGTTACGATTGAAATCCCAACTGAGGAAATAGTAATCGGAGACTTGGTAGTGGTCGAAGATGGAAATATTGTTCCATGCGATTGTGAAATTATTAAGCTGAATGATTTCACAATTAATGAGAGCATATTAACAGGTGAGTCGCTTCCTGTAACTAAAGATTTAAGGCAACCCGATAATATTATTTACCAGGGAACATTTGTGATGAGCGGATCATGTATGGCAGTCGCTGTAGAAACCGGTGCTGGTACAAGGCTTGCGAAAATAGGCGCTTCACTTGAAAATATCGATCAGACACAGACTCCCTTGCAATTACAAATTAAAAGTTTTGTCCGTTCTATGGTAATTGCCGGTGGAATTGCTTTTTTAATTGTATGGGGGATCAAATTTTATACTTCCGGAGATTTACTGCATGGATTATTGCACGGACTAACACTTGCGATGAGCATACTTCCTGAAGAAATACCTGTGGGATTCAGCACATTTATGGCTTTAGGCGCTTACAGGCTGCATAAGAAAAAAGTAATTGCTAAAAGTCCGCATACAGTCGAAACACTTGGTGCGGCTACAGTGATTTGCACCGATAAAACCGGTACTCTTACGCAAAACAGCATGACCATCGCTGCTGTTTTTGATTTTAAACCTGATAAAGTTTATGATTATACAAAGGAGTCTTTCAGTTATAATGAAGTAATTGAGTATTCAATGTGGGCTTCTGAAACTGAGCCATTCGATCAGATGGAGAAATCTATTCACAATGTATATAAGCAAGTAGCGGAGGAAGATAAACGTATTCGTTTTAAAATGATACATGAATATCCGTTAAGTGGGAAGCCTCCGATAATGACACATGTATTCAGTGATGGATCTGAAACCATCATTGCATGCAAAGGTGGAGTTGAGACTGTTTTAAAGCAGTGCCTTTTAAGTGATTCTTCTAAAGCCGGGATCCGTTCTATCACTAATGATTTTGCAATTAAAGGGTTTCGTGTACTCGGTGTTGGTCGGTCGAAACATTTATCTCATGATTTTCCGAAAACACAGGATGAATTTATTTTTGAATTTATAGGACTGATAGCATTTTATGATCCTCCAAAAGAAAATATATCGGATACGCTGAAGCAGTTTTACGATGCCGGCATTGATATAAAAATGATAACGGGCGATTATATGGAAACTGCGGTGGCGATTGCTGATCAGATCGGTTTGAGAAAAGGAAAAGCTGTTATTTCGGGCGAACAGGTTCTGGAGATGGATCAATCTGCTTTGCAAACAGTAGTAAAAGAGGCAAAAATTTTTGCACGAATGTTTCCTGAAGCAAAATTGAAAGTTATCGAAGCGTTAAAAAAGAATGGTGAAGTTGTGGCAATGACGGGAGACGGAGTTAATGATGCACCTGCTTTAAAGTCGGCACACATTGGCATTGCTATGGGATTAAGAGGTAGTGAGGTAGCAAAGAATGCTGCATCACTTATTTTAGTAGACGATGACTTATCACACATGACTGATGCAGTAGCTTTAGGAAGGCGTATTTATGAGAACCTGAAAAAGGCGATTCAATATATTATTTCGATACATATTCCGATAATTTTAATTGTTACAATGCCATTGATATTATTCTGGAAATTCACGGATATTTTTTCGCCGGTACATGTAATTTTCCTGGAATTAATAATGGGTCCTACCTGTTCTGTTGTTTTTGAGAATGAACCAATAGAGGCTAATTCGATGACGAATAAACCACGGAAACTTACAAGTACTTTTTTTTCTTTGAAAGAATTGGGGCTTAGTATAATTCAGGGGCTAGTAATTACTCTTGCCTGTTTAGGAATTGGTTATTATTATATGAATTCCGGAAGTAATGAAGAAACAGTGCGTACAATTATATATTCGACTCTTATTTTCAGCAATGTCTTCCTCACTCTTGTTAACCGCTCATTTTATTATTCGGCGATTACCACATTGAAATATAAAAACAATCTTGTTCTTCTTGTAATTTTAATTTCTCTGGCTATCTTGTTTCTTTCATTATATTTTAAACCCATACAGGAAATATTCAATTTTACTACTCCTGATTTTGTTGATTTGATGATTTGTCTGATAGTCGCATTTGCCGGGGTTGTTTGGGTGGAGGGCGTGAAAAAAATTTACAGAATAAACACATCAATATAATAGGTACGCAATGCATTACGTACCTGCAATATTGACGTATTTATTTCAACCACATTTACCATTCCCGCAGCTCTTGCATTTTAAACAACCTTCTTCATAAATCAATCCTTCCGGATCTCCGCATTCAGAACATTTTTTATCAACAGCACCCGTGCCATTCGGAATAAATTTTTTCAAGGCACGTTCCACGCCTGCCTTCCAGCAATTAATGTTATCGTTATGCAGATGCAGATTCTCCACCAGATGAACTACCTGTGGTAACGGCATACCGTGTCTCAAAACTCCGCTTAATAATTTCGCATAGTTCCAGAATTCTTTATCAAATGAGCGTGACAGGCCTTCGATCGTAATTTTATATCCTTCCTTATCTTCATACTGAAAATCGTACCTCGATTTTCCATTGGCAAGTTTGCTTTTAATGATCCAGCCTTTTTCTACCCAGGAAGGAATACTGAATGCATCCTGTGCCTTTCCCGTAAAAATTTCATAGGGATGATGATTCATCAGTCCAACATAGGCTATCCATTTTTCTTCTCCATTGTGAAACCTGACGACATTTGCTTCTAATATAGCAGGACGTCTGGGTGCTATTGTCTCGGCTATGTTTGCCTGTTCTGATTTTTTATTTTTCTCTTCAATTGCAACAAGTACGCCTGATCTTGAACCATCACGATAAACGGTGATTCCTTTCAGTCCATTCTTCCATGCATCAAAATATATTTTTCCGACGTGATCTTCTGTTACATTATGTGGAAGATTGATGGTTGAACTGATTGAATGTGTCGTATATTTCTGGATGACTGATTGTAAACGAATTCTTTTTTTCCAGTCAATTTCCGGGGCGGTTGATCCTTTATACGGACTTCTTTCTATTTCCTTTTCACCCGTTACATGCATCCATTCTTTTAGCTTTGGATGAAATACAGTGAATTCCTGCCATGAATCATTGGCAGCATCTGTGAAATCTACTCTGACGTTTTTATCGCTTGCATTCACTTTACGACGACGCATATATGATAACATGAAAACAGGTTCAATCCCCGATGATGTTTGAGCAAGAAGACTGAGCGTTCCTGTTGGAGCAACTGTGCTGATGGAAATATTTCTTCTTCCGAACAGCATCATGCGGTTATATGTTTCGGGAAATTCTGCTTTCATCATTTGGACAAACTCCGATTTATTTTCAATTGCAGGATCGAAATCATCAAACGACCCGCGTTCGATAGCCATGTCGATGCTTGATTCGAATTCGGCCTCACATTTTGTCTTCATGATTTTCGTTATGATCTCCAGACTTTTTTCTGAATCAAATGGCAAACCAAGTGCTGCCATCGTATCCGCTAAAGCAGTGAAACCTAATCCTGTTCTACGACCTTTTTTTCCGGCATCATAGAGTAATTTCCATGTCCGAAGTTCAGTTTCTTTTATATAATCCGGTTCTGTGTCTGAATTTATTTTCTCTAAAATGCGGTCAATCGCCTCCAGTTCTAAATCTACAAGATCATCCATTAACCTTTGTGATTCGTATGTTGTCTCATAAAATTTTGGGAAATCGAAGTATGCATTTTTGGTGAACGGATTAGTGACAAAGCTGAAAAGATTCAATGCAATCAGCCTGCAGCTGTCTCCTCCCTGCATGGCAATCTCTGAACAAGGATTCGTTGAAATGTTTTTATAACCCGGATAAACAGAAGATGTTGAATAGTGATGTTGCCTGTCCCAGAAGATAATCCCCGGTTCTGCAGTGTTATGAGCGCATTTAATTATTGTATTCCAGAGTTGTCGGGCATTTATTTCTCTGGTGAATTTTGGTTTATCTGAATCAACCGGAAATCGAAGCTTGAAACTTTTATCTGCTTCAACCGCTTTCATGAATTCATCTGAAATTCGGACAGAAACATTCGCACCGGTAATTTTCATCAGATCCTGTTTGGCAGTGATGAAACTTTCGATATCGGGATGAGCGACATCCATTGTAATCATGAGCGCGCCTCTTCTTCCGTTTTGCGCAACTTCCCTTGTTGTATTCGAAAAACGTTCCATAAAAGAGACTGCTCCTGTAGTGCTGCCTGCTGAATTGGAAACGTTCATTCCGCGCGGTCGAATAGTAGAAAGATCCAGGCCGACTCCGCATCTTCTCTTAAAAAGTTGAGCAAGTTGCTGATCTGCATAAAATATTCCGCCATAAGAATCATAAATCTCAGGCAATACAATACAATTTGATAAAGACGCAATTACTTTCTTATTTCCGAGAGAAGCCATGACGCTTCCTTGTGGAATGACATATTTGAATTGAGAAAAGTAATTGAAGATTTTTCCTTCATCGAGTGCAAGACGTCGCTTTCCATACGATGACAGGTTTCGAAAATTATTATTCGAAATTCCATTTTTCACAGATTCATTTTCCTTTCGCGCAAATTCTTTCGCCATTCTCCTGTGCATGTCATCAGGAGTCAATTCCAGGTAACCTCCGTTACCATCTTTCATCGCATATTTATTCAGCCATGTCGATGCGGCAAGATCATCACCATCGAAATATACTGTAGCTGCTTTGATTGCCTCATTATATGTGTAAATTTTAGACGTAGTTATTTTTTCGGTTGATATCATATTTCTGTTTTTTTGAATTGGGAAGCACAACATTATTTAAAAACACTGATGGCGGAAATGAATGCCATCACAATAATTGCATTGTTATCAACTAAGTTTATTCATAAAAATTATTATTCTGAATTGTAACTGATTGTGACGAATTTGAAAAAATATTATTTCATATTTTATTTAATCCGGAAAATGGAATCCGGAATTTAGAATTTGGAATCATTCCGGTTGTTCAGGTCGTTCCAGTAATTCAACTGACCAATGTCATACCATTACTTGACCATCATCAATCCTCATCATTAAATTTAATTCAAATATTGCAAACCAATTTGTAAGTATAAATTGATCAGAATACTGGTTTTTATTTTCTTATTTATTTCATTTCTTATTTATTCACTGATTGTCTATACCGATGGTACCGGGCAAAGTCAGTATGGAAATGAAATGGCATTAAAGGGGAAGCTGATATTCCAGGAACGCAATTGTATTGCATGTCACCAGGTTTACGGACTTGGCGGATATCTTGGTGCTGATCTTACAAACGTGATTTCTGCAAATGGAAAAGGGGAAGAATATGCGAGAACATTTATTAAGTATGGTTCCATACAAATGCCTGATTTTAAATTTAAAAATGAAGAGATCAATTATTTAATAGAATATTTAAAACACATTGATAAAAGTGCGATTACATATAAATCAACGGTTAAAAGTGAATTATGAAAAAAACAAAGAAAAGATCCTGGGCTGAACCTTACAAAATCAAGATGATTGAACTCCTTAGAATGACTACACAGAAGGAGCGGGAAAAATTAATTTCTGAAGCCGGATTTAATACATTTCTGTTAAAATCAAAGGATGTTTATATTGATCTGTTGACTGACAGCGGAACATCGGCAATGAGCGACAGGCAATGGGCAGGAATGATGATAGGAGATGAAGCATATGCCGGAAGTGACAATTTTTATAATCTCGAGCGTGTCATCAAAAAATATTATGGTTACAAATATGTAATTCCAACACACCAGGGCAGGGGAGCAGAAAACATTATTTCTAAAGTTATGATTCAGCCCGGTGATGTTATTCCCGGAAATATGTATTTCACGACAACAAGATTGCACCAGGAACTTGCCGGAGGAACTTTTACAGATGTAATAATTGATGAAGCCCATGATTCTGAAAGCGAATATCCTTTCAAGGGCAACATCGACTTAGGTAAACTAGAAGAGGTTATCAAGAAGTACGGAGCAAAGAAAATTCCTTATGTATCTGTTGCTACTACAGTAAACATGGCAGGTGGTCAGCCTGTATCGATGAAGAATCTTCGCGATCTGAGGAAGTTGACTAATAAATACGGCATAAAAATCATTCATGACATGACCCGTGTCGCTGAAAATGCATGGTTTATCAAAGTAAGAGAAAAGGGTTATGAGGATGTTTCTGTAGCAGAAATTGTAAAAGAAATATGTTCCTATACAGATGGTGCAACGATGAGTGGAAAGAAAGATGCACTCGTAAATATTGGTGGATTCCTTGCAATAAATGATTATAAGATTTACGAAAAGGCGCGTAACCTGGTAGTTGTATATGAAGGATTGCATACTTATGGCGGATTAGCCGGTCGCGATATGGAAGCGATGTCGATCGGTATTGTTGAATCGATCCAGGACGATCATATCCGCGCGAGAATAGGTCAGGTCGAATATCTCGGTGAAAAATTAATCGATGGCGGTGTTCCGGTTGTTCGTCCGATAGGCGGTCACGGAATTTTTCTCGATGCAAAAAAGTTTTTACCTCATATTAAACAGGACTCCTTCCCTGCTCAGGCATTGGCGGCAGAAATTTACATTGACTCAGGTGTAAGAACTATGGAACGAGGAATTGTTTCGGCTGGTAGGAATAAAGAAACCGGTAAAAACTATTATCCGAAACTCGAACTCGTTCGACTAACAATTCCCCGTCGTGTTTATACACAGGCTCACATGGATGTAGTAGCTGAATCAGTTTTAGCCGTATACGAGAAACGTAAAAAAATTAAGGGATTGAAAATTACTTATGAACCCGAGTACTTGAGATTCTTCCAGGCTCATTTTAAAAAAATTGTGAAACGATGAAATCAAAAGTGATAATTGAGCCATTCAGGATTAAGTCTGTCGAGCCAATTGAATTTTTTACGGAAGAGCAGCGAGTCGGTTTTCTCAATGACGCACATTATAATCCGTTCCTTCTGAAAAGTGATCATGTGTTAATCGATTTGCTAACCGACAGCGGAACTGCAGCAATGAGTACAAACCAGTGGGCTGCGATGATGAAGGGAGATGAGTCATATGCAGGTGCGCGAAGCTGGATCAATTTTGAGAAGGCCGTTTCGGATCTTACAGGAATGCCGCATATACTGCCAACACATCAGGGAAGAGCAGCCGAACGGATATTGTACAAAGCGTTGTCAGCAAATAAGAAATATTTTATCAGCAATACTCACTTTGATACTACACGTGCGAATATTGAATACTACGGAGCGGTTGCTTTTGATATTCCGGTTAAGGAAGGCAAGGACATGGATTCAACTTATCCCTTTAAAGGTAATCTAGATACAATTCAATTGCAACAGCTTATTGATAATTATGGTGCAGATACAATTGCCGGTGTAATTCTTACCGTTACGAATAACAGTGGAGGCGGTCAGCCTGTTAGCATGGAAAATGCGAAAGAGATCAGCCGAATTTGTAAGAAGCATAATATTTATTTTATTCTCGATTGTTCACGCATTGCTGAGAACAGCTATTTCATCAAACATCGTGAGAAGGGCTATGCAGAAGTTTCCTGCAGAAGGATTGCTGAAGAAATGTTTTCACTGGCCGATATTGGAATAATGAGTGCAAAAAAAGATGCACTCGTAAACATGGGAGGATTTCTGACGATGCGTGATGATGAGCTGAGTGATATTTGCACACAACTTCTGATTATCACCGAAGGCTTCACTACTTATGGCGGCTTATCGGGCCGTGATCTCGAAGCGATAGCGGTCGGACTACAAGAAGGATTTGATGAACATTATCTGCATTACAGGATTATCAGCACAATGTATCTCGGAGAAGCTCTGCATAAAAAGGGAATTCCATTGTTGTATCCGATCGGCGGACATGCAGTTTACATCGATGCGAAAAAACTGTACCCTCATATTCCGGTCGAACAATATCCCGGTCAGGCACTCGTATGCGAATTGTATCTCGCCGGTGGAGTAAGAAGCGTTGAAATTGGTTCAGTGATGTTTGGCAAGTATGATGATGATCATAAATTAATACCTGCTGCGAAAGAACTTGTCCGGCTTGCAATTCCCCGCAGAGTTTATACTCAAAGTCATATTGATTATGTGATTGAGGTGTTTGATGAAATATTATTTAGCAGGAATAATGTAAAAGGGTTGAAGATAATTAAGGAAGCGAAATATTTACGACACTTTACGGCACATTTTGAGAAATTGGTGTGAGAAGGGAAAAAAATTACCACGGAGGCACGGAGAGCATGGAGGTACACAGAGAGCTCCGTGAAACTACATGGACTCCTTGTCTGCGTGTTAAAAAAATCGCTTTCGCATTTTTATTTACCTCCCTAATTATACTCATTACCGGACTCATTTTCGGATTAATCGGTTCATTACAATATGTCATCCCGGATTTCTTAAAAGATAGTTTTTCATTCGTTAAGTCCAGGCCGCTTCATGTCACACTTGTCATCTCGTTTA
>CAZAON010000411.1:0-10237 GCA_964486655.1 uncultured Flavobacteriales bacterium | reverse complement strand
ATAATATTGGCTCCGTCAACATTATGAGCATAAGTTGCACCCGAATTAAGAGTAAAAATTCCGGCAGTTGTTGTAAGCGAATTATCCTTTCTGTCGTAATAACCGCCGGAATTAATTGTAATAGTACCACCACCGGCTATCGTATGAGTACCACCATTCTTGAGTGTTACTGTACCATCAATTGTACAGGTTGTACTGGCATTATTTACTAATGAGCCATTAATCGTAACGGTACCATTAACAGCCAAATCAGTACCTGCACCTGCGGCAATAGTGAGAGTTCTTCCCGAATTAATTGAAATTGTCGCACCTGAATTAACAATGACCTGATCGACCGTTACATTTGCGGAAACAGAAACCGTGTAAGGAGATTGAATGGTAATTTCGCCACTGGCGCTTGTCGGCGTTGCCACGGCGGCAATCCAACTGGTACCATCAAAATATTCCCACGTAGAAGTAGCATTCCAGTTTCCGGTCGCCTTTGCACGGTAATCACCGAGAGAAGCTGCCATAGCCGTTGGGGCGTGGATAAAATGAAATGCGACGACTGCACCAATGATCATAAGTAATGATATTGATGCAGTAACTATGTAAATATTCTTTAACGAATTTTTGACTCGTAATTTTGTCTTCATTGTAGTTATTTCAATTAGTCCACCTTCTATAATTTAATATATAGTAAATGGTATACAAGTTAATCGCAGATAACTTAATTATCCCTTAATTACTCTTTTACTTACCTGTCCCGATTCATCAGACAATACAAGAATGTACACTCCTTTATTCAGGTAACTCAGGCTTGGCATTTTGAAGTTGTTAGTTCCTTTTGAAGCATTAATTTGCGAACGGTACATTTGCTTACCTGATGAATTCACAATAGAAATACTTACTGACTGGCTGCGGGTACTTCGGAAATCAATTGTAAAGAATTCGGTAAACGGATTCGGATTAACAGCCAGTATCTCGATTGAATTAGATGATTGCATTCCGGAGTTCACAATCGTTTGCACTTCACTGAAAGAAAACCGTCCTGAAATATTTGTCTGGCGAATTCTGTAGAATGATGTACCGCTGAATGGATCAGCATCATTATCTGTATAATAAATAACGGAATTACTGGTACCGGCGCCTTTTTGCGTTTTAATGGCCGTGAAGTTTTCACCATCAGATGAACGCTCAATAGTAAAATAGTCGTTGTTATCCTCTGAAGAAGTCGCCCACTTCAATTTTACTTCCCTGTCTTCCAAAGCAGCAGTGAAATAAAGCATCTTAACAGGCAGACCTGAACTTCCTTTCAGGAAATTTCTGAAGTATATTGAAGACTGACGTTTAACTTTTGATGAAGAAGTATTCTTAATTCCTGTAACTAATTGAAAGCTTCGTATATTCTGGTATGTTACCTGGAACATTGTTTCATGATCCGCTGTATCGACAGCCGATGTTGTATAAGCTGATGTAGCTTTATACCAGCCGTTTTCATTTGAGACAGTCAGGTTGCTGGTACTTGTTGTCGCATAGCTGTAAGGCGCATTCGCATTTACAAATTCCTTTACGTTCTGCATACCGTCAACATTAATTGCTGTAAGTGCAAGTTGCGGTATTATGGTATCATTCGATGTACCCGCTACTTTAAGCTGCACATTCCATTTTACCTGTCCGGTTGAATTGGCATTCGCCTGAATAACCGGTTGCCAGCTTTCGTTGTAACCTGTTGTCTGATCATCAATATCAACAATTGAAGCTCCTCCTGATATTTCAGAAACCTGAACCCAGGCGTCAACATTCGAACAAACTTCAGGGAACAGATAAACTGCATTTTGCTGTCCCGCCACACCACTTATTAAAGTAGGTGACTGAAGAACCAGATAGTCGCCATATCCGATCGCGAAGTCTCCAAAAACATTCAATGAAGATCTTGCCGCTGATACAGCTCCCGAGTTTACAAACTGAGTATTTGAATTATGAGTTCCTTCCGATGCCCAGCCCATTAATGAACTCTGACGATTTAACAAAGAGAAAGTAGCACCGTTGTTCACATTAGCCTGTCCGCTTTGTGTGACAGAAAGTGAAAACGTTCCACCAGTTAGTCGTGCATCAGGTTTAAGATTCCAATATCCTGTACGCAGCATATCAGTCATCTTCACTCCTTTAACTGTTACATTATTTAATGTTGTAGAAGCGAGCGGATCGTTCTCCATATATGTGACGGTAATATCTGTAAATCCTGTTACTGACGACAAATTCGCTGAGATGAATTCATAGTTAGTTGGCGTACCAACCGGAAAATCGTAGGAACCCGAAGCATCTACTGCCCTGCGAAGTTTTCCGATTACATAATTTGAAGATGAGTATCCTGAAATAGCAGAGGTTGAAGTATTCTTTACAAACAGTTCGTTGCTTCCGGTATTTATACTTCCGCTTGTGAATAAAACAATACCGGTAATGGAAACAGTACGAGAAAGAGTGACATTACCCGAATTTGTGACAACAAAATTCCGGATTGTTGTTGGTAATCCCGTTCCGGTATATTGTCCCGTACTTCCTGCATATTCATAATCGGCCGACGAACTGAAACTTCTTGTACCGGTAACCTGGACATTTCCGAGCTGACCGGTTTGCGTGATACCTTCGGGTGAGCCGATTACAATTCCCGCATAAGCTGACAGCGTAAAATTTCTACCCTGAACGATACTGTTTCCCAGGTCCAGTGTAGATCCCGCATTAACCGCATAATCAACGTTACCGCTTACAGCATAACCTGAAGCAGTGTAATATTGTTTGCCCGGTTTTTTGAAAACAAATTTCGTAAATGATGTTTGAACAGAAGGAGCAGTGATCATTCCTCCAGTGATAGTCATGTCTGTTGCCAGATAAACCGAACAATTAGCCGAATTACCTTTTACATAATTCGCATTACCGTCAGTTAATATATAAGTACCGTTTACATTTAAAGTAGAAGTTGAATTATCGGCGTCTGACATTGTAGCGACTCCGCCTGACTGAACATAATCACCGTTAACAGTTAATATTGTTGAAGAGGCGCTTTTATTAAAGACAAAATTACCGCCATTTAAAACCATGTTACCGCCAATTGTTAAATTGACTGCACTGTTTGCAAGACTTAATTCGCCAGTACCCGTACTCATAACGATAAAGTCACCTGAAATACTTGTGATACCAGCATTCAGATTAATAATATCAGATTGCTGAGGGCAGTTCCAGATAAAGTTGCTGAAGGCCTGCAGTCCGCCCGGAGCTTCCGGATTAGTTGTATAACCGATAACTTCACAAGTCGAACCATAATTCCATGTAGAACTTGGAATTGAACCCGGAGTGATTGTATAGTTGTGCTGATACTTACCTGAACTTTCGAAAACGATAGATCCGCCATTCTGAGTAATAATTCCGGCATTCTTTACAGTTCCGAAAACATCCAGATCAGTACCTGAAGCATTTGCAACAGTTAAAATGATTCCGCTGTTTACAACAAGAAATCCGCCATACTCAACAACCACCTGATCAACAGTTGTATTTGAAGAAACAGTAATGGTATGACCATTAAGGATTGTAATAATATTTTCGGCAGTAGTCGGAGCTGAACCGGCGCTTATCCATGATGAGCCATCGAAACGTTCCCAGGTTGAAGCATTGTTCCAGTTACCTGATCCGGTTGTACGATAATCACCTAATTGAGGCGCGGCATATGCATTTCTGCTGTCTGATAAATTAATAAATAAAATCAGACATAAAGATAAAATTGTAACAACTGACGATGTTAACAAAATTACTCTTCTGAGAGCTGTCTTTTGATTGACACCAACTTGTTGGCGAATTCCGGTTTTTTTCATGATTGGATTATTTCCGGTATTTTTTACTTTAAAGACAGTGCGATGTTGATTGCAAAAAACAGGTTTGTCCCTGTTGTAAGAATTAGCAGAAAATAGTTCAATAAGCCGGACAATAATGCCGAATTTGGTGTAATTTAAAATCAAAGAGGATAAATCCCTGTGCAATAATTAACCGGATAATATTCAAACATGAATGAATTTTGAAGGGAATAAATGAAACAGTCAATTTATTTTTCGATTCTTACAGAAAAAGATCCAAGAAAAGGAACTGCTTTTTTTAAATACGAATCTAAATATTTTCATCAGATTTTTTCAAAATTAAGTCATTTGAAAATACTCTCTGATGAGTATAAAACACAAGTTTTTTTGTATTAACCGCAACACTGAAAGTTTTCATAAAACATAAAAATTAACGTGTTCTCCCGGCATGAATGTGACACATATGATACATTCATTACATACAACTTTCGAATTCTATTTTGCAAAAAGACATGATTCATTCATAATTGCAAACTTCGCTTTTCTATAATGACACTTTTCTTACAGTTGTAATGAACACCGCTACAGTAGAGGTATTACAGGTATCATTTGATGGTTTCTTTAGGTATAAACCTCTTGAATAAGTGTATTAACTAATGTAATGCACAAAAATGAATCAAATGCCTGACAAAGGGATAATTAAAAGCGACAAAACTATTCTGCGTCGGAATAAAGGCATTACCAATTTACAAGATGAAAGCTATGCTTAAATCATTACTACGACTGCTAAGGCAGCTGACCTTTTGGGACAAGGTCTGTATTGCGCGAAGCTTATTGAACAAAACGGTAATAGCTGTTTTGTTTTCTATGCTATTTGCGCAGTATACAAAAGCTGCAACAGAAACATTGACTTCCGGTGCATTTATCATTAACATGGGTGTAACTCCGCAAACTGTCGCAAACGGAATGAAGCCTTACGGACTTATTTATGATGTCATCAAGAACCATAACGTTGAAGTTAAATGGGTAATCAGTCAGACTAAAATTAAAGATGGAATAGACTTTACATACAATTCAATTGCTTATCGCGGAGGTACGTTTATTATACCTGCCGAATTCCGTTCAGCTGCCGTAAATGCAAAAATTACAGCATGGCAGGGCCAGGGTGTTGTTGGTGTAACCACAACAACTTCTCTTACAGTAGATGTCACAAGAACATTAACAGTTGCACCTTACTGGGCAATGGATGCTGCGAATGGTTCAATTGCAATTAAGTTTTTACAATATGCAGCGATTCCGGCTTCATCGTATTATTACAGAACGCCGGCCACATTAAATGCATGTGATGACTTATATATAATGCCACATGCCGATCCGAAGTGGTCTACTCACAGTAATCTTTATTTCTGGAACCTGAATGCACGAGGAGGTATTTGGGCCGGCTGTCATGCCGTTTCAGTAATGGAAGGTAGCAAATGTGTGAACCCGGGAAACCCTGCACAAAACCTGAAATTCCTTACAACGAATGGTCTGGTCGATTTTGGTGACCATAAAGATGGTACAGATCCATTCAGTTATTCGAATGTAAATGATCCTGCGTTTCAGAATATGGGACTTGAAGACGATGCGCATGGTAATGGTTCTGAACAAATTTATCTTCCATTAAAACCGGGTAGTACCTGGCATGCAGGAACAAAGATCGGTTGTTACGATCCTACACATCCTGATATTCCGGCTCTTTCGGATGGCCAGGCCGCACTTACCGTATATGGCCGAGGTTTCAATGATCCGAACCGCGGTTATGTAATGTATGAAGGAGGTCACGATGTGAGTGGAACCGGAACTGCAGATGTTGCTGCAATGAGGGTATTTATGAACTTCAGTTTCATGGTAGGTACCGACCGTGCGCCGACAGGTTCATTATCCAATATTCCAAGTGGAGTTAACGGTGGTCAGGTATATAATAACTTTACATGTACTGCAGTCTCTCCTATTGGACTTCCAAATTTAAATTATCAATGGTATGCATCTGGCGGAGGAACATTTTCTGCTCCGACTGCCTCTGTAACAAATTATACTGCTCCTATTGTAGGAGTTGGTACACCAGTAGTTATTTATTGTAAAGTAACTGACGGTTGTGGCAGGTCAACAGTATTAACAGAATACCTCACGTCTTATCCTGCACCTGATTTTCCGGTGGCGATTAATGATACAATAGAGTTCGCAACATTATGTGCGGCAAGAACGACGACTACTTTTAATGTATTAACCAATGATACCGATCCGAATAATGACATTATAAGTTCAATCACTTTTATCGGTGGAGGCAATTACGGAACATTTACAAATCTTGGAAACGGAGACGTAAGTTATACTCCTGCCTGGAATTTTGTGGGTACCGATACCATGCGATATGAAGTTTGTGATGCTACTGCACGATGTGCACAGGGAAAGATTGTAATTACTGTCGATCATTCGGGAAATTGTTCTGTCTCGACATGGCAACGTGCCGATTCAGTCAGAGCTGACCAGGTATACAGCAGTAGTTCTGTTACTAATCCAACATTCGCAATCGGCACACAGGATCAGGCAAATGGAAGTAAGGCACAATCAGCCGAGTTAAATAATGCAACCGATTCATTAACACTTCGCCTTGATTCAACATTGTATGCGGGAGATACCCTGAGAATAAGGGCAGGAGCTGATAATAATACATGTCAAAATTTTATAGTGAGTGGTGCAGCAACAGCCGCGGGTTTCTCTCCGGGCGTGAATGAGGACACATTCGCTATTGCAGCATCCACAAACAAAATTTACAACTATTATGATTTTGTTTTAACCGGAACAACAAAATATATTACCATCAAAACCATCATTTTGGCAGCATGTGATGACCATGTCGATTTTGACAACGTCGTAGCTTATCCAAGACGATGCCGTTCAGGATTACCGTCGGCTAATGTTGACAATATTACTACCGGTATGAATACAGCAATTACCAGCAATGTAAAGATTAATGACTCTGATCCGCGAAATCAAACGACAGCTGTTACTATTCTTACTCCTCCTGCACATGGTACTGCCGGAGTGAATAGCGCGGGCAACATTGTCTATACACCGGCAAATGCATATACAGGTTCCGATCAGTTAGTATACATTTTAACAAATACTTCCTGTTTGAGCGATACTGCTATTGTATACTATACTATCACAGGCAACCCTTGTCTGTCCAGTCAAATTGGAACATATTATGCAGGTAATGCCGTAGCTGTAACTTCACAAACAGGTGTTACCAACCCAAATGATGCTTTGGGTATTGCGGATGCATCCAATGGAAGCAATGCTCTTACGGCACGGATAAATAACGTCGTTTCAGATAATATCGTATTAGACTTATCAGATACGATTCCAACCGGTGATACGATTGTGATCCGAATGTCTTCTGATGCAAACACAGCTACTACGGTAACAGTTGAGGGAAACTTGACCAATGCCTGGGGTGCTCCATCAACTTCTACGAACTTCAATTTGCCTGCATCCGGAAAAACATATGCGAATTATAATTTCATCGTAACAGGATCTACGCGTTACGTAAGAATCAGACAGATCAATACCAACGTCGATGTTGATGTCGATGCTTTAACTTATAATTTCTGGGTATGTACCGCATTGCCAAATCGTCCGCCTGTAGCTAATAACGATTCCAATACAACCTATGCAAACCGACCTGTATCAACAAATGTACAGGCCGATGATTCTGATCCTGATGGCAATGCACTTACCACAACCGTCATCGCTCCTTTTACTCCAGATGGAACAACGAATGTCGTAAGTAATAACATCGTCTTCACACCTAATTTCGGATATACCGGAACAACGGTCATTACTTACCAGATATGTGATAACGGAACTCCGTCATATTGCGACACTGCAACATTAACAGTTACTGTTTTACCCGGGCCGCCTGTTGCCATACGAAATAATGCCAGTGTTAACTCGAACAGTAACATAACAATTCCTGTCCAGGCAAACGATACACTTGCTGTCAACGCATACTCATATACTACCAGCCTGGCAACGTCAATATTATCTGCTTCGAACGGTACGGCAATTGTTGTTGGTAACGACATTCAATATACACCGAATGCTAACTTCAATGGAATCGATTCATTGGTATATGAACTCTGCGATAACGGATCGCCTGTCAGTTGTGATACTGCAATTGTATACATTACCGTAAACAATCAGGCTCCTGTTGCGGTGGATGAATCAGGAACAACCAGTGCCTGTAACAACATAACGTTTAACGTTGTTTCAAATGATACCGACCCTGAAAGCCAGGGATTAACTGTAACTTCAGTTTCAGCTCCTACTAGTGGTACAGCTGTAATTTCAAATAACCAGATTGTCTATACCCCTACTTCTTCTCCTGTCTTTACCGGCGTAGCTACATTCAATTACACGGTTTGTGACAGCGGATACATTCCTCAGTGCGATGTTGGAACGGTAACAGTAACAGTCAACATGGTGTTCCCGCCAAGTAATCCGCCGAATGCCGTAAACGATGTCGATTCAACATACATCGGACAAGTATTGTATACCAATGTACTTGCGAATGACAGCGATCCGGATAATGATTCATTAATGGTGGATTCAACCGCGACAGGTTTGTTAGCTCCAACGTTAGGTAATATCAGTTACCTGCCAAATAATCTAATCACATATACTCCACTGCCCGGAATGGTAGGTTTGGATAGCTTCGAATATAAAGTCTGCGACATTCAACATAATGCTGGAGGATGTGTAAATATCGTTCCTTCCTGTTCAATTGCGAAAGTCTATATTGAGATTCAGAATCACACGCCATATGCGAATGATGATAATGTTTCAACGACTCCTGTAGTTCCTATATCAGGTTCAGTCGCAACAAATGATGTCGAGTCCGACGGACAAGGAATGACATTTACACTTGACACAGGACCTGGAACAGGGGTATTTGTATTTAACAATGATGGTACTTATACATTTACACCCGATGGTGTATTCACGGGAGATGAAATCATTACTTATATAGTATGTGACGGACTTCTTTGTGATACAGGAATATTAACAATAAGTATTGACTGGATAAATTTTCCTCCAATTACTGAAAATGATACAATAATTACAAACGGAATAAATCCGGCAAATGGTGATGTCAGTCTGAACGATATGGATCCCAATGGAAACATCGATCCAAACAGTTATGTCGAGATAACAGGACCCAATGCAGGTGTATTCGTACTAAATAACGACGGAACATTTACATACACGGCAGACATTGGCTACTACGGTACCGAATATGTTACTTACCAGGTATGCGATCTGGGCACTCCTTCACTCTGCTCATACGGAACTTTAGTAATTATAGTACCCGATGTACCTCCTGTAACATTTAATGAAACAGAAACCATTGATGAGGAAGATACTCTGGTTGTACCGGCGGGAAGTGGAATTATGTCAAATGGTGATAATGATCCGAACGGAACTGCAATAACTGTAAATACGACACCACTTACAGATGTATCAAATGGTACATTAACAGTATGGGCTAATGGCGCATATACTTATATTCCTGATCTGAACTTTAACGGAACCGACTTCTTTATCGTTGAAGTTTGCGATAGTCTCGGATTATGTACACCTGACACTGTTACGATTACAGTAAATCCTGTGAATGACCAGGTAGTAGCCGGAAATGACAGTACAGGAACAAATGAAGACACGCCAATAACAGATACAATTATTGATATCAGCGATTATGATGTTGATACGACAATAACTGTAAATATCACTCCGATAAAGGATGCATCTCACGGTACATTTTTGATTGATTCATCAGGAAATTATACATATACACCTGACTTGAACTTTAATGGCCTTGACACAATTGTCATTAGTGTGTGCGACCGGGGTCTTCCCTTACCTGCAACGTGTGCAAATGATACTCTTTTCATTATTGTATGGCCTGTGAATGATCCTCCTGTAATAACAGATGAAACAGTAAGCACAAACGAAGACAATCCATTTACAGGAAACGTTGTTTCAAATGATAGCGACCCCGATTCTACTACCCTATCTGTAGATACAATTCCGGTTACCGGTCCGTCGAATGGCACATTTACCATTGATTCAACGGGAGTTTATACTTATACACCGGATCCTGATTTCAACGGATCAGACACAGTTGTTATAAGCGTTTGTGATAGCGGCAATCCTCTTCCTGCTATTTGCGTGAATGATACATTGATCTTTAACGTAACAGCATTTAATGACGCGCCTGTTACGGTGAATGAAAATATTTCGACGAATGAGGATACTCCATTCAGCAATAATGCTATCAGCAATGACACGGATCCCGATTCGACAGC
>CAZAON010000410.1:0-1968 GCA_964486655.1 uncultured Flavobacteriales bacterium | reverse complement strand
TTGACACTTGAAGGCAAAAAGAAAAAACTGAAACGAGCTAACTTTGAATATTTAGGTAAAATTCTCGATCTTAATGAAAAGCAAATTGACTCTGTTTTCAATAGAATGATAAAAAATAAGTTCCATGCAATTGATTGGATTGCTAATTCATTTTTATCAACTGAATACAAAAATAAATATCAGATATTTTTGGAGGAGAAATATTCGAAGTTTTTAGGAAATAATCAGAGTGATTGAGTGATTATAATAATTAATTTTTAGGCTGAAAGATTCTAAACTCAAAATCATATAAGAACCTTGAAGTATCATTCGCCTGAAAATTATTTCCACCACACTTGATGCTCTTTCAGGTTGAAAATAGGTGTTTATATTGAAAATAGTATTTAATAGAAATCCAAAGTTGTTTATTTTTTCGCTTATTTACTTGATTATCATATAATAGTGTGATTTTTGATAAATTTCAGTCATATTATAGCCTTACTTTATTTTGAATTTGTCAAACTATAACCTTACTTTTACGTAATATTTGTCAAATTATAGCCTTACAAATGAATAAAAGAAATCTGTTACTACATCAGTTGGATCACAAAATAAAGTTGTTTGAAAAAGTCGGCCAAGTGCCTGTTCCGTCAACCGGATGGATAAAAGCAATACGATCAGCGTTAGGAATGTCTATGGAACAGCTTGGCAAAAAAATGTCCATAAAAAAACAAAGCATTCATGATATAGAACAACGTGAAAAAGACGGTACCATTTCATTGAAATCGTTGAGAGAGGTTGCGAAAGCAATGGATATGCAATTCGTATACGGGTTTATTCCCAACGATGATTCTTTGGATGCATTAATCGAAAGAAAAGCCATGGAAGTTGCAAAGAGAATTGTAATGCGTACATCTAATACAATGAAACTTGAAGACCAGGAAAATTCGAAAGAGCGAATTGAAAATGCAATAAAAGAAAGAGCGCAGATTATTAAAAAAGAGACTCCGAAAATTTTATGGGATTAGATCTTGATTTTGCTGACGGACAAACTCCCCTGGATGAAGATGAAAAGGAAGGTCTTCGAATACCGCAAATTTCTACACGGGGTGAGTTAGATGAGTTCGAACAAAATAACATAGAGCAGGCGATTCAATGGTCGGTTACAAAAAGCTTTAAACCGGAAGAAGTATTCACCGAAGCTTTTGTAAGAGAACTCCATAAAAGAATGTATGGCGAGGTTTGGTCATGGGCGGGTGAATTCAGAAAGACTGAAAAAAATATTGGTGTTGACACCCGGCAAATCGGAACCAGTCTTAAATCGTTGCTTGATGATGCGAAAATCTGGATTGAAAAAAAAGTATACGTCCCTGATGAACTCACAATTCGATTCAAACACCGGCTTGTAAGCATTCATTGTTTCCCAAATGGGAATGGGAGACATAGTCGGCTAATGGCAGATATTATAATCGAAAAAATATTAAAACAACCAATCTTTACATGGGGAGAATATGAACATGAAAAAAAAATTGATAGTCGAATTAAATACCTGCAAGGAATAAAAAATGCAGACAAAGGTGATTTCAGTAGTTTAATTTTATTTGCAAGGTCCTGAAGGGATAAATTAAGCTCGAATCTGTGTACTCTTGTCCAGCACTGTCCTTTTTCTAAATAGGACAAAACGCTCAGACAAGTTTAGACAGACAGAGACTTCGACGTCCACTTTTACTTTCATTCATAAAAAAGAGTACATCGTGTTTTGAAGTTCTTTATAGATTAAAATTCTAAATTGTGTCGCTTATGAAAAACCCATACTTGGAAGACAACTGGAAAGGATATTCAAAATGGGAGAAATATTTCCATTACTCTTTTGTCTTCTTGGTAATTGTTAATATGGTCACAATCGCTGTCTTAAAAGGTGATGCTTTAAGTGGAAAAAGAGAAAATGATAAATATTATATCTATGTTTTTGAATATCCTTTCCAGTTG
>CAZAON010000409.1:0-20362 GCA_964486655.1 uncultured Flavobacteriales bacterium | reverse complement strand
ATTCATCATCTTTACACTGTCATTAAATAACTTTGTCTCACCCGTTTTAATATCTTCTATCAGTTTATCCTTTTTAGACTGACAGGATGCTAAGAATGAAAGTAAAATGAGAAGAACCGGTAAACGCATATTTTTTTTATTTTAAGTGTGTGTTATTTCTTTTTGTAAAATTTCATTTTATAATCCACATCCACAATTCCTTCGCTGATATCAACAAGCCTGTTTTTCAATAGTCTTTTTCGAAACGGTGAAATGCGGTCTGTAAAAAGCACTCCTTCTATGTGATCATACTCATGCTGGACGATTCTTGCCGCCAGCCCTGAAATTGTTTCTTTCTGTTTAACCCAGTTCTCATCGAAGTACTCAATGTCTATGACCGGCGGACGCTGAACGTCTTCTCTTATTCCGGGAATACTCAGACATCCCTCATTAAATTTCCAGGGGTTTCCCGATTCTTCTTTTATAACCGGATTAATAAAGACTTTTTTAAAGTCCATGACTTCCACTTCTTCGAAAGGAGCACCGTCAATAACAAATAAACGAATAGACAAACCGATCTGAGGAGCGGCAAGTCCTACTCCGCTGCTGTTATACATCGTCTCATACATATCTTCGATTAGTTTCTTCAAATCGGGATAAGTTTTGTCGATTTCCTTTGCTCGCTTTTTAAGTACCGGATCTCCGTATGCAACTATTGGTAAAATCATGAATTGTGACTTTGATTTTCGAGATAAGACTGAAGCATAATTACCGCACTGCGCTGATCGATCAACTCCTTATTCCTCCTGTCCGATTTCGTACTGCCATCAACCAGCATCGATTGCATGGCCATTTTCGAAGTGAATCGCTCATCAATACGACGAATCGGAATAGCCGGAAACGCTTCTGCCAGTTTTTTTATAAAACCGTTTATGTGTGGTGTAATTTCAGAAGGTGTATAATCCATTTGTTTAGGTTCTCCAACTACAAAACATTCCACCGGCTCCCGTTTCACGTAATCTTTCAAATAATCAATCACTTTCGTCGAATGAATTGTGTCTAAAGCAGTCGCTATTATTTTATTGGGATCTGTCACCGCCAGTCCGGTCCGCTTGGTTCCATAATCAATCGCAATAATTCGGGACATTTCTCAATAATAAAAGCCTCGCAAATATAGTTTAAGTTTTTTGCTGTAGTAATTCGAAATATACCTTTCCATTTACTGAAAAAAGAATTTTCTTTGCCGGATGAAGGAAATAATTGAAAATGCATGGCTTAACCGTGAGTTGCTTAAGGATTCAAAGACCCAAAGCACGATCCGGGAAATTATCGAACTTCTCGACAGTGGCAGCCTCAGAGTAGCCGAACCAACCGGAAATGGCTGGCAGGTAAATGACTGGGTGAAAAAGGCAGTGATACTGTACTTTCCTATTCAGCAAATGGAAACCTTACATGCCGGTCCGATGGAATTTCATGATAAAATGCTGCTCAAAAAAGACTATGCCGCAAAAGGCGTAAGGGTCGTTCCTCATGGCATCGCCCGTTATGGCAGCTTCCTGGCTAAAGGGGTTATCATGATGCCTTCGTATGTAAATATCGGAGCCTATGTCGACGAAGGGACTATGGTTGACACCTGGGCAACAGTTGGTTCCTGTGCGCAAATCGGAAAACATGTTCACCTGAGCGGAGGGGTTGGAATAGGCGGAGTACTTGAGCCGGTGCAGGCGGCTCCTGTCATTATTGAAGATAATTGCTTCATTGGCTCCCGATGTATTGTCGTGGAAGGCGTGAGGGTCGGGAAAGAAGCCGTTCTCGGCGCCAATGTCGTTCTTACCATGTCAACAAAAATCATTGACGTAACCGGTCAGGAACCAAAAGAATTTAAAGGTTTTGTGCCGGCCGGATCAGTCGTTATTCCGGGCACCTATCCCAAAAAATATCCTGCAGGTGAATACGGCGTTCCCTGCGCTTTAATAATCGGTAAACGCAAAGAAAGCACCGATAAAAAAACTTCACTTAATGATGTGCTGAGGGAATTCAGCATACCTGTATAAGAATGAGTAAGTCCTTTCTTATCATCCAGACTGCATTTTTGGGCGACGCAATTTTATCTACCGCAGTTGCCGAAAAACTGCATGCCAAATTTATGGATGCGAATATTGATGTTCTTGTTCGAAAAGGAAATGAAAGTATTTTTAGTAATCATCCTTTCATTCGCACAATAATAACGTGGGACAAAAAAAATAATAAGTACAAAAATTTATTCAAAACTCTTGGTATCATTCGCGGTAACCGGTACGATGAGGTCATAAATCTTCAGCGGTTTGGCGCCAGCGGTTTTATCACGGCTTTTTCAAAAGCAGGTCGAACTCATGGTTTTAAAAAAAATCCATTTTCGTTTTTATTTTCACACAGCGTAAAACATCGTGTACAACCGGGCATTCATGAAATCGACCGCAACCAGGCATTAATCGCTGAATTAACTGGAGGCATTGAACCGGCTTTGCCTAAATTATATCCTTCCGAAAAAAACTTCGAGTCCGTAAAGAAATATAAAGACGGATCATACATTACCCTCTCCCCTGCATCAGTCTGGTATACTAAAACTTTTCCCAACTATAAGTGGATTGAACTCATTCAGTTTTTGAATGTAAAGAGGAAATCAAAAATATATTTGCTGGGAGCAGAATCCGAATTCGATTACTGTGAATTCATTTTAAAAAAATCGGGAGTAACAGACATCATAAATCTCAGCGGCAAACTGAGCATATTGGAATCAGCCGCACTCATGAAAGATTCTGTTATGAATTATGTAAACGACTCAGCTCCCATGCACATTGCAAGTGCCATGAATGCCCCTGTCACCGCAGTATATTGTTCGACTGTTCCCGAATTCGGCTTCGGTCCGCTTTCCTCAAATTCAAAAATCATTCAGACCGGAATCAAACTGGAATGTAAACCTTGCGGATTGCACGGCTATAAAGAATGTCCGCTCATCCATTTCAAATGCGGACATTCGATTGAGATTAACGAGAAATTGTTGCCATGAGAGAACAGAAAGAATTCATTCCTGAAATTAAAGAAATGACAAACGTTTTAAAAAATAACGGAGTCATACTTTACCCTACCGATACCATCTGGGGATTAGGCTGCGATGCCACTTCTCCTGAAGCCATTCAGAAAATTATAGATATTAAACAACGAAGCGGAGAAAAGAATTTCATTGTACTGCTGGACAGTGAATCGCGTTTGCAGACATACGTAAATAATGTTCCCGAACAGGCCTGGTCTCTGATCGAATATGCTGAAAAGCCATTGACTATCATTTATGAAGGAGCAAAAAATCTTCCGCCTGAACTTATTGCGGCAGACGGTTCAATAGCCATTCGGGTTACAAAAGATGATTTCTGCAAGTACCTGATCGGTTCACTCCGCAAGCCGATAGTCTCTACTTCGGCAAACATCAGCGGACAGGCGTCTCCCGCATCATTCAGGGACATTGATCCTGAAATTGTAAATGCAGTTGATTATACAGCCAACTGGAGACGAAATGAAAGAATGAACAATCCGCCATCAACAATTATTCGCCTCCGCACCAACGGTGAAATAGAATTCATTCGCAGATGATCCGTAACTTGCAGCCGCTGCAAAATAATAATGGAATAATGGAATCTGAAACACCCCTCTAAACCAACCGACCTCCCCCGGTTATCCCAACCCGAAACCCGAAACCCGAAACAAAATTACCTACACATCAAGTATCTGTTGCCCCCCCCACCCCTGTGAAGAAACACCTCCAGCACGAAATATTCAGCATCATCGCTGCCGAAGCCGAAGCATTGAACAGCGAGGCATTCGTTGTGGGCGGATATGTGCGGGATATTTTTCTTAAACGTGATTCGAAAGACATAGACGTAGTAGTGTTAGGAAGCGGAATTGATCTCGCTGAACGAATCGGCAATAGACTACACATTCATGTAAACGTTTTCAAAAATTTCGGTACGGCCATGATAAAGTACGACGGACTTGAAGTTGAATTCGTTGGCGCGAGGAAAGAATCGTACCGGCTCGACTCCCGGAAACCGATTGTAGAAACAGGAACACTGGATGATGATCAGAAGCGTCGTGACTTTACGATAAATGCCATGGCCATTCATCTCACAAAAAATAATTTCGGCGAACTGGTAGATCCTTTCAACGGAGTAGATGATTTACATAATCACCTGATTCGCACCCCGCTTGATCCGGATATCACTTTTTCGGATGATCCGCTTCGGATGATGAGGGCCATTCGTTTCGCTTCTCAATTGCATTTTACTATTGATCCGAAAGCTATTAAAGCGATTAAGAAAAATGCGGAACGAATAAAAATTGTTTCAATTGAGAGAGTCGCTGATGAATTGAATAAAATAATTCTTTCGCCCAGGCCTTCTGTCGGATTTGATCTGCTTTTTACTACCGGAATATTGCAAATCATTTTCCCTCAAATGTGTCTGCTGCACGGAGTGGAGTATATAAACGGAAAGGGCCACAAGGATAATTTTTATCACACCCTTCAGGTATTGGATAATGTCGCCAGGAATTCAGACGATCTGTGGCTTCGTTGGGCCGCCATACTTCATGATATCGCAAAGCCGGCAACGAAACGCTTTGAAGAAGGCCAGGGATGGACGTTTCATGGCCATGAGGATAAAGGAGCACGTATGGTGAAGCACATTTTCCGCCATTTCAAACTTCCTCTAAACGAGAAAATGAAATTTGTGGAGAAACTGGTTCAATTACACCTGCGTCCAATCGTTCTCGCGAAAGAACATGTGACCGATTCTGCCATCCGCAGACTGCTGTTCGATGCCGGAGATGATATCGATCCGCTGATGATACTCTGTCACGCAGATATTACCACGAAGAATGAATACAAAATAAAAAAATACAAAGAGAATTTCAGGATCGTTCAGGAAAAACTCAAGGAAGTAGAAGAAAAAGACCGCATAAGAAACTGGCAACCACCCGTTACAGGAGAAGATATCATGAAAACTTTCGGACTGAAGCCCGGCAAAGAGGTGGGTATCATAAAAAATGCGATCAGAGAAGCTATCCTCGAGGGCGAAATAAAAAACGAATACAATGAGGCATATGGCTTTATGCTGAATGTAGGAAAATCTCTGGGCCTGGAAGTGGTTGTTTAATTAAAAATTAAAACAGGTAATCTCCATAGACTTCAGACAACCCGAAACCCGTAACCCGAAACTCGCAACCTCTATCCCGAACTTTTTTCTTACTTTTGACCATCAACAACAATTAACTATGGCAACTTACAGATTCCGTGTCACATTTGAAGACTATGACGACGTATCGCGTGATATAGAAATCCGCTCTACGCAAACATTTGACGACCTTCATCACGCCATTCACAGCTCAATCGGTTTCGATGCTTCAAAGCCGGCCTCTTTTTACATGAGTGATGACAACTGGAAAAAAGGCAGAGAAATTACGACGAAAGACGTTAGTGAGGAAGATGCTGCAGTGATTCATTCGGTGCGAAAGGCCCGTCTCTGTGATTACATCATTGACCCTCATCAAAAGATCTATTACGTATTTGACTTCGCCACACCTTGGACGTTCCGTATCGAACTCATCAAAATCAATCGCGAGGAAGATATGAGTGCAAGTTATCCCCGTTGCCTCAAGGCCACAGGAGAAGCACCGAAACAATATCAAACCATTAGCATTGCAACACTACCTGTTCCTGAAGATTTCGACGCATTAGCTGATCTCGATGAAGAAGAAGATGAAATAGAAGAAACTGATGAGCTTGCAGTTGAAGTAAGCGAACTTCCTGAAGGTGAAGAAAAGGATACATTCCTCGCCGTTTCTGATGAAGATGGCGCCGATTCAGACTTTGAAACTGCTGATGAAGATTCTATTGACGATGAGACTCCTGAAAAAGACGACTTTTAATCCTGTTACTTTTTAGTCTTGCCCGATAAAAAACGCTTAGTTGTAATTACCGGTCCGACCGCTTCCGGAAAGACCGCCGTCAGCATTGAGCTTGCCAAACATTTCCATACAGAAATCATAAGCGCCGATTCACGCCAGTTTTACCGTGGGATGGATATTGGAACAGCAAAGCCTACACCGGAGGAATTAGCCGAAGTGAAACACCATTTTGTTGATTCGCTGAATGTGACCGACAAGTACAACATCAGTCAGTTTGAAACAGATGCCCTGTCAACTCTCGACACTCTTTTCAAAACGCATGATGTCGTTTTCATGACAGGCGGGAGCGGACTATACATTGATGCCGTTTGTTATGGATTGGACAAACTTCCTGATTCATCGTCAGAAATCCGGGAGGAGTTGAACGGTATTTTCTTACGCGAAGGGATTGAGTCCTTGCAGCGAATTTTAATGCAGGTTGATCCCGAATATTATGCGCAGACTGACCTGAACAATCCGCACCGAATGATGCGTGCAATTGAAGTTACGCGTGTATCCGGACAAAAATATTCTTCGCTGCGAAAGGGCGAAAAAAAATCACGAGACTTTTCAATTACTAAAATCGGTATTCTTGTCGACCGCGATAAACTGTATGAAAGGATAAACAACAGAGTGGATCATATGGTGCGAAGCGGATTAGTAGAAGAAGTAAAGCGTCTTCTGCCATACCGAAACGAACAGGCATTGCAGACAGTTGGGTACAAAGAAATCATATCGTACTTCGACAAACAGCTTTCTCTCGAACAAGCAATACTTCTAATTAAACAGAATACCCGCAACTATGCAAAAAGACAGATGACGTGGCTGAGGAGAGATAAGAATGTGAGATGGATGTACAGGGAAGAAATCAATAACAACTTAACTTTTTGAATCAGAAAAGTTATTATTTCATTCCCCCCTCAAAACTATTTTGATTTTAACTCAATGGAAGTCTTAGCCGGCAACAATACAAACTTCGCATAATTATCCTGCTGAATATACTTTTTAGCAAATCCAACAAAGTCCTTTCCCTGCAATGAATTTACCCATTGGTTGTAGGTTAGCAGATCAAGAATATTTTCGCCATTCTGATAACTCGCGCTGATTGCATTCATCCAGAAATTATTTTCCTTCAGATAAGTCTCACGTTCACGTATTGCGGTTTCCTTGATCTTAGTTAAATTCTTTTCATCGCAACCTTTTTCCTTGACTTCCTTTATTACATCAAGCGCTGCCTGTACGAGCATTTCGGCATTGTTTGGATCGCAGGAGAAATAAATAGTCTGATCTAAATGTGGTTCGGGATAATGCTGAGGACTTGAGGAGAAACTTACTCCATACACTCCGCTCTTCTCTTCTCTTAAAACTTCACGCAAACGGATACTCATTAGCTTAGAAAGTACATTAACTTCATTCCTGTTATTCCTGTTGTAATCAAAAGGCATATTGAATCGCATCAAAACCGTGCTTTTGGGCTCCTCTCCCATTTTAACGGTTCTTTCAACCTTTCCCTTTGGTGAGTTTACACCTATGTCGGACCATTTGCCGGGAACCATTTTCGTTTGAATTCCACCCAGATATTTTTCTGTCAATTTCTTTAGTGTATCAACATTAAAATTACCCACGAAGAAATACGTTGACGCGTTTGCATTCACAAAGCAATCCTTATAAATTTGATAGGCCCGTTCAAGATTAATACTGTTTAACATTTCTACCGTACGGGGTTTATAGTAATTGCTGTAATTCGACATCACATATGTAACGGTGTCGGAAAAAACAGACATAGGATCTGAATTTCGGTTTTGCAATGCAGTCTTTTGTTTTACCAGCCAGGAATCAAAAGCGACATTGTCCTTACGTGGATACATGTGATAAGAGTAAATGAGTTGAAACAATATTTCAAGATCATCGGGCGAACAACCGCCATTTAAACCCTGCATCAATTCGCTGATATATGGAGAGCAGCTCACATTCTTCCCTGTCAGTTTTTTAATGAGTGAATTAGCATCGAATTCTCCTATTCCTGATTCATCAATTATCTCATCAGCAGAGGCGGCTGAATAATAATCGGCAAACGGATATTTGGACCAGCCACCCCATGAATATGAACTGAATAATATCTGATCGTTCTTGAAATCAGTCGGCTTAACGACTACCTTAATTCCGTTTGGCAATCCCCATTCAATAATATTTAATTCTTTTGTCTCCTTTTCAAAATTAATTTTCGCTCCTGTTGGTTCCGCGGACAGAAGCGGCTTATCCACAACCTTGTCACTGTATGGCTCGACCTTCATCGACTTCATTGAACCAATAATTTCTTTAATCCGCGCATATGAAGGCATTCTTGTAGTTGGTTTATCCGGAGCCGTAATAAGCACGATACAATTTCGTCCGTCAGTAATCCACTTGTTTGCAAATGCATTCACTTCCTGCAACGATATTGACTCAATGTATTTTTTTGCCATTTCGTATTCATACTCAATTCCTGGAATCGGTTCCGAAGTAAGGAAGTTGCTCACGTATTCCCTTGCATAATTTCTGGACTCTGTCTTCTCTCTCTCTTTATACATTGTTTCGTATGAACGCAGCATATCAGTCTTCTCCCTTTCCAATTCACCCTGTGTAAATCCGAATCTTTTCACCCTCTCATTCTCGCGAACAAGTGCTGACAATGTTCTTTCAATCGAATCTTCTCTGGCTGTACCAAAACACACGTAGGCGTCGAGTGTTCGTACAAAAGAACTGTAATCGCTGCCGGCACGCATAAACGGAGGATCGGCCAGGCGCTCCATTTCATTCATCCTGTTATTCAGCATACCTGTAAAAAGTCCCTGCGCTATTCCCGTTATATAATCTTCTACCGTTACATTGATTTTCCTCGGTTGCTTGTAAATAACCTGAACATCGGCATTTCGTGCTTCCTTATCGGTGGCCGTTGCAATTATGAGAGTATCATTATCAGGAACCATGTAACTCTGTAACCTTTTACGCTGTTGCCCGCTTTTCATTGACGAAAAAATATTCTTAATCTTTGCCTCCATTTCCGCTACATCGAAATCCCCTACAGCAACAATGGCCATCAGATCGGGACGATACCAGTCATAATAAAATCTCTTCAATGCCGACTGAGATCCTTTTTCAATAATCTCCTTTTTACCGATTGGCAACCGTTCCGCATATCTTGAATCTTTGAATAACAAAGGCCAGTATTGTCTTCTCATCCGCTCATTCGCCCCCTGCCCCAACCTCCATTCTTCAATGACCACTCCTCTTTCCTTTTCAATCTCCAATGAATCGAATGCCAGAGCATGCGCCCAGTCATCGAGTATCTGAAGTCCCTTCTCAACAATAGCCGGAGTATCGGTTGGCAACTGTATCATGTAAACGGTTTCGTCGAAGCTTGTATAAGCGTTCAGATGCGCTCCGAATTTAGTTCCCACCGACTCCAGATAATCAACCAGCTCATTCTTCTTAAAATGCTCTGTTCCGTTGAATGCCATGTGCTCGAGAAGATGAGCGTATCCTTGCTGATCGTTGTCTTCCGAAGTCGAACCTGCATTTACCGCGATTCTGAATTCGGCCCGTTTCTCAGGTTTGGAATTTTTTCTGATATAATACCTCATTCCGTTCGATAATACGCCGGTTTTCACCTTATCGTCTACAGGCAAAGGGGCTTTTAAATCCTGAGCAATTGAACAAAATGTGAATAAAAGAAATGTTAATAGTGCAATGTGTTTTTTCATAATACGAATGATTTTCTTTTCATTTGAAGTGTGAAAGATAAAGAATGCAATTCAAACCATAACAGCCCGGCTGAAAAGAGTAAAAAGAAGCTTGTAATTGTGGCCGTATTTGCCCTGATTTCAATGACGCAACTTTGCTCATTGAATGTTTATTCCGGAACCGGCAATGAATCCCTGACCTATCAGCAGGCAATTTACGCGTACAGGGTTCTCGATTCAATTTATCCCGCTGCGAGACTTTTTAACTATGGCAAGACTGATTGCGGAGAATCGCTTAATCTGTTTGTAATTTCCGGATCGGAAAACTTCGATCCATCTGCCTTACAAACGCAGAATAAGTGCATACTTTTCATCAATAACGGAATTCATCCGGGGGAACCTGATGGTATTGACGCAAGTGTACAACTGGCAACGGAACTATTATCTAAACCTCTGTACAGACGAATGCTTGAAAATGTGGTCGTCTGCATTGTTCCCGTATTCAATATTGACGGTGCTCTTGAAAGGGGATGTTGCAGCAGGGCGAATCAGAACGGTCCTGAAGCTTATGGTTTCAGGGCTAATGCAAAAAATCTCGATCTGAACCGAGACTTTGTAAAAACCGACTCACGTAATGCCAAATCAATCATCAGCATTTTACGAAAATGGAATCCGGATGTTTTTATTGATACGCATGTAAGCGATGGGGCCGACTATCAGTATACAATGACTCTGATAACTGCCCAGCATGATAAACTTCGACCGGCCATTGGTAAATTTTTACATGATGAACTTAATCCGGCAATTTATTCGCTGATGAAAGAAAAAAATGATGAGATTATTCCGTATGTAGATACTTACAAAGGAAACCAGGTTCCGGATAGCGGAATTATCGCTTTCATGGAATCACCCAGATACCTCGGAGGTTACCAGTCGCTTTACAACTGCATTACATTTATTGCCGAGTCACACATGTTAAAACCATTTCCGCAAAGAGTAAAATCAACGGTTAATTTGCTTCACTCCTTTGTTGAAGTTTGCAATGAAAAATGTGCCGATATTATTTCCGCGCGCAAGAGGGCTGCAGGCGAAATTGAGTCTGTATTCAAATACAACTGGACTCTTGATACTACAAGATGTGATACCATTCCTTTTAAAGGATATAAAGCCGAATTGAAGAAGAGCAAAGTAACCACAGGAAAAAGACTCTTTTACGATCGCTCTAAGCCCTATTCAAAAATGATCAGGTTCTTTAACAGGTACGTTCCATCCGATTCGATGACTGTACCGAAATATTTTATTCTACCACAGGCATGGGAAGAACTGGCTTCAAAACTGGAACTGAATGGCGTACAATTAACACGCGTAAGAGAAGAGTCACAGGCAAACGGAACTGTTTTTTATATCGATGACTATCAGACCGCAAAGAGACCATACGAAGGGCATTACCTGCATTACGATGTTACTCTCAGAAAAAAAGAAGAAAAAATAAACATCAGAAAAGGTGATTACTTAGTTCCTATGCCACAGGAGAATATGCGGTTTGCCCTTGAGGCATTAATTCCGGATGCGACTGACAGTTATTTTTGCTGGGGCTTTTTTGATTCAATGCTTCAACAAAAAGAATGGTTCTCCGACTATGTGTTCGAAGATATAGCAGACTCACTTCTTGAAAAGGATCCTCAGCTTAAAAAAGATTTTCGCGAATGGCAATCAAATAATAAAAATGCCGGTGAATACGAACAATTACTTTTCATTTACAAACGATCACAGTTTTTCGAGAAAAACTATATGAGATATCCGGTGATATTTGTGTATTGAAATAAATCCGGAGGGTTCTATTCGTAATTCGTAATTCGTAATTTATTTTAAAGTCCCGCATAATAATCATAACCTCTCGAAGCCCAATAATCAGGTGGTTGTTCATCAGAAAAGAAAATTGTTCCGATTCTTTTTAAATGTTTAATACCGTATTTAACCGGAATTATCAATCTCAAAGGTGCACCTTCTTTTAACGGCAGCGGCTTACCGTTTAGTTCATAACATAAAATTGTCTGAGGATGCATCATTGAAGGCATGTCAATTCCGACATAATATCCTTCGTCAGGAGTTCGCAGTCCGCAGTAATTTGCCAATTTCTCGGGGTGATTTTTTGTATCAGGCAAGCTGTTATCTCTTGTACCCAACCTGTACTTTGCCGCGAAATCAGAAAATCTCACTCCACTGACCCAGGTAATCTGACTCCAACCCTCAATACATTTAAAATTAAAAACGACATCTGTTTTCGGCAATGCCTTTAAATCATCGAGTGTTACAAGAATGGTATCAGACGGCTGCGGTGAGCGTTCTGAATACCGAACAGCTTTCAAAACCCAACCGGAAGTGTCGTTACTTTTTAGTCCGTATTCACCATTGGAACGAATTTTCTTTGTTGCAACTGATTTAGGAAATTCCTTTGCAAGTGATGGATTATCATAATCAACAGCGAACACTTTCGAATTAAATTCCAACACCTTTCTGAATGGCGCATAGGCTCTATCATCTTTTGGCCCTGTTACTATCCATTTGTACAAACCAAACGAAACCAGAATTGCGACGAAAAAAAATACAAACGAACGAATTGTCTTTTTCCGGACTAGTTTACTAAACTCCCTGTCGCTGTTTTCATTCATGGTCATTGGTTATTTCGGCTTCCTTTTTTTCTGCAGTCTCCCACCCTGTGATCATCGCGCGGAAATTATTCCATCCGGCAATTATTACCTGGACGATATGTACCACAAAAAACAAAATGAATGCAATTGTCAAAACAAAATGAATGAATCTCGCCGACTCATATCCTCCCATAAGTGTCGTAAGCCATGAAAACATCACCGGTTTGTAAATTACCAGTCCGCTTAATAACGATCCGATACCAAAAAAAACGATGAGTGTATAAGCGATACGCTGAGCCGCATTATATTTTCCCTGATCGGGCTTTTGCTTTCTTAAATGTAAATCGTGCAAAACAACAAACCATGCATCACGAAAGGATGAAAGTTTAGGAACCAGCTGTCTCCACTCTCCTGAAATAATTATATAAACCGAATACAATAATCCATTCAGAAAAAAGAACCACATGAATACAAAATGCCAGGACATACCTTCGGCCAGCCGGTACGGAATATTTAATGCTTCATAAACCGCTTTCGGATAAAATTTAAAAATCACCTTATCCCCTGCTGAAATTTTATAAACTGAATTCGCCCAGTAAATCAATGTCCCGCTCCAAATCATAATGAACAAAACCGGAAAATTTATCCAGTGGAAAATGCGTACGGGTAATGAGTGTTTCTTAAGAAAAAATTTCAAGCAATTAAGTTAGGGTACTCAAAAGTGCGAAAAATCTGTCAATAAAAAAAGCCGTCTACCTGGGCAGACGGCTCTTCACATCTTAATAAACATTCTACTCCGAATCTCCTGTAAGGTGATAGAGTTCATGTACCTTGACTGACAACTCCCTGATTAATGACAGTTCGTTAACAGAAAGGTTGCAGTAATCATACGAATCGTTTACATGACCGCCATAATCTGCAAAATCAATGGGCTGAGATAACATGTATGAGAGTAATCCATCAAAATACCTCTGTCGTTCTACCGGCTGAAGTTTTTTGATTAGCGCTCTCAGGGTTTTAACCTGCCTGTCAATTTCCATTTCCAGATGATGCTGGTCAGTAGAGACATCAATTACTTTAATTGAGGGGATGTGTCTCTCCGAATTTCCCGTGTTTCCTGTGTTTTTTTCTTTGCGCATTAGTTATGATGTTATGAGAACAATATTAATGCACGGTTACACTTTAGTTTGGAAACCTGAGGTTGGAACTTACACGAGGATTGGAGCGGCAATGAGCCCCGGCTCTCTTTGTTTCTTTGTTTTTGGCCAGAAAAATCTGAATTCGGCCCCCTGACCCGGCTCAGATTCTACCCAAATCTTACCGCCCTGGTCTTCAATAATTTTTTTCACGATGGCTAAACCAACGCCTGTACTCTCTACGGCATCTCGTCTGTTGAGTGTCTGGAAAATAACAAATATTCTTTCGTGATATTGTTTTTCGATGCCCGGACCATTGTCCTTTACGGTAAAGACCCATCCATCATTGGTTTCTTTCGAATCAATGTCAATCTGAATCTGGTCTTTATCATTATACTTTATGCCGTTCTCAATAAGATTTGTAAAAACCTGTGAGAGTCTGATCTTATCAGAATATACAACAGGCAAATGATCGGATACGGTGAATGTTACATTTTTCGGACGACCAATAATTTCTACTGTCTCATCAACCAGTTGCTTGACATCGAACCTGGTTTCTTCTCCGGCAACACGATCAGCACGTGAATAGTCGAGAATGGCATTGATAAGATCTTCCATTCTCTTCACTCTTTGTTTGATCAATTCGAAATTCGCCTTCACTTCGCCTTGCAGTGCATCACCCGCATCTTCTTCAATCCAACCGGTAAGATTACCAATTGCTCTCAAAGGAGCTTTCAGATCATGTGATACAATTGAAGCAAATTTGTCGAGTTCCTTATTCGTTTTCTCCAACGATACGGTATATTCCTGAAGTCTTCTGTTGCTTATTTCAAGTTCGTTTCTCTGTTCTGTAATTCGTTCAATGATCGCATTTTTACTGCTGTTTAGATAATTGGACTGAGCAGCGACACAGAATAAACCGAATATAAAAGTCATCAACGCATCCTGGTGAATCAAATGCGGGTCATTCTTCAGCAAATCATAACTTGTAATCGTTGTATATTCTGTTAACACAAACAAAGTACCTACACTTCCTATTGATAAAAATGTAATCCATGTACCTCCTTTTGGTCCAAGCATCATAAACGCACTCATGATGATGACAGGAAGATACATCGTGCCGCTATTTAACAGTCCGCCCGAATTATAACCCTGTACATGCACCACCAGGAAACCGGATAATAACAAGACCATGTAAGCAACAGGTAAACGATCAATACTTTTTACCATGTAAAAATTGACAGTCATAATAACCGCCAATACAAGTAATAAAACAGACAGAATACTTTGCGACTGAAAAGTAGCCATGGTCTGTAATGCTGTTACAATTGCTGCTAAATCACCCGTAAATGTGAGTATGCGAAATAGACTAAAACGCTGTCTGCAAATAAGATCATCTGAAGGAATGCTCTTGTAAAAGTCGACACGTAATAGCTGATTGATTAGCTTTTTCATTCTTTTAATTCTGGTTAGCTGGACAACTTAACGGATATGTTGTTCTTAAGATACCGGACTGTAAGAAGTGGGTGATTTTTGTACAATATCATTTGAATGAAAACTGTAAGAAATATGGTCAGTTTTTCAGTAATATTTGTGAGTTTCCACAATAAATCGGAAACACCCCGGGGTATTTCCCGTTATAAATAGTATCAAATAATAGAAATGGAAAAGTTGGTTAATATTCTTCTTATTGACGATGACGAAGTGGATTGTATGAATGTCCAGCGTGCATTCAAAAAAAGTCAGATTACAAATCCTCTGTCAATTGCTCACAACGGTATCGAAGCATTAGATATGCTTAGAGGTACGAATGGCGTCGAAAAAATCAGTCCCCAGCCGCGGATAATTTTATTAGACATCAACATGCCTAAAATGAACGGCCTTGAATTTCTGAAAGAACTCAGAGCGGATAAAGACCTTCATACGATAAGCGTATTTGTGATGACAACCAGCAATGATGAAAAAGATCGTTTTGAGGCATACAATTATAATGTAGCCGGATATATCATCAAACCAATTTCCTTCGAAAAATTTGTTGCCGCCGTATCAATTCTGAATGATTTCTGGCAACTTTGTGAACAGCCCTGATCAGGCTACAAGCTTAAAATGCTTGTAAATATCCGACATACTCGATTGCGAATCTTCCAGAGCCATTGGAAGCTGAACACTGATTTCTTTTAATAAATTTTCAATATCCTCGAAAGTATGCATCCGGTTAATCGGAATTCTTAAACCTGTATTATTATAAGACACACTAGGGAAAACACTGATATTGATATAATATCCGCAATTCATCAGACGCCTTACCATATTATAACCCACTTCAGGCTTTCCAACACCGATAAAACCGATTGGTGATATTGACTCACTGATTAAAGGCAATCCCAGTTTCTTTGCTGTCAAATTAAAGTACTCAACTTTCTGAGAGAGTTCTTCCTGGTAACCGATGATCTCATCGCTCAGGTGAATTTTAGCCGATTCAATCGTTGCTCCAAGTACCATCGGAGGCATTTGTATTGAAAATATAAAAGCCCTGCTTGTATTTTTTACCAATTGGAAAATTTCCTGATCTGGAAATACCAATACTCCGCCGGCCGATCCAAATGCTTTTGTTAGTCCGGTAGTCAAAAATAATCTATCATGATATTCACCCTGGCTTAAAACATAACCGGTACCATGCGGACCTGTCCAGCTCATTCCATGAATGTCATCAATATACATATACAATTCCTTATGTCTGTCTGCCATAGCATACAACTCTTTCACGGGACATAAATCACCGTGCATGGAGTATACACCATCTGCCATATACCAGATCTTCTTGTAGTTTTCCTTCAATGCAATCACTCTTTTTTCAAGCATGTCCATGCGATTGTGTCTTACAATCTCAACATGAATATCACGGTTCTTCAGAAACTGAACAGCTGTTTGTACGCTGTCATGAACCTGTGAATCCATAATGACTGCATCTTCATTACCAACAATGATAGGGATGTTCGACATGTGCCCGACAGTAAGCGACTGAAGCAAAAGCACCTGCTTTTTGAACATTTTGCCTAATAATTCCTCCGCCTCTTTGTAGTAAGAAGAAGAAACATAAGCTCTGGAAGAAGAAAACTGTGTACCGTATTTAATGATTGCATTGATAGCTCCGGCCTTTAGCTTTTCGTTATGTTCCAGGCCCAGATAACCACAACTTCCAAAATACAAAAGCTGCTGGCCGTTTACCGTAATATGTCTTCCATCGAGGGAAACATCCTCCGTTGTTGCATGTACGATTCCTAACTTTGTTGTGATTTTTGCAAGCTGGTTTACGATATCTAAAACCATTTCATGCTTGCTCTTCATTTCTGACATACTTCCCTCCGGTTGTTGATAATTTGCCAAAACTACTTTTAAACCTCAAAACTGTGGTAAACACGCTACGAAGTTTTAAGACAAGTTTTCAACAAAAAAAAACCTGTCAACCGGAGTTGACAGGCTAAAAAAAAAAAATAGTTTTCCTTACCGGACGAGGCTCACATGCCCTACGAACACTTCCTGTTTGTTATTTACATCGGTTGTAGACACTCTGTAAACATAGGTATCGGCCTGAGCAGGGCTACCTCCGACTCTTCCATCCCATCCACCATAGAGATCTTTCCACTCCACAATTTTAAGTCCCCAGCGATCGTAAATAGATACTTCCACTTTGGCAACATTATGAGTGTAAACTTTAAAGATATCATTGCTGGCATCTCCGTTAGGTGTGAATGCGTTCGGAATATAAACGTTTGAAGTAGGTTTTATTTCAATTCGTAATGTGATTGAATCAACACAACCTCTTTGATCTATACTGATTAACTGAACATCAAAAAATCCTACAGTGTCGTACATATGCGTAGGCGAATACAATGTTGAGGTATCACCATCACCGAAGTTCCAGTAATTAAACACTGCTCCACCCGATGTAAGATTCAGAAAATCTACCAACGGAGTAATATCATTTGCCTGTGAAGCATTGCTGGTAAAGTTCGGAACCGGCGGCGCATAAATTTCCAGTGCATTCTGACGGGATAATGTCGTTACACATCCGCTATCACTTGTTGCAGTTAAGGTAACAGGATAGAATCCCGGACTTGAATAAGTATGTGTAGGATTCTGAGTTGTACTTACATTTCCATCACCAAAATTCCATTCATACTGAATAATTGGTCCGGTTGACGGCATTGACAGATCAGTAAAATCTACAGAGAATCCCAGACAACTGTTTTCAGTAAGGAAGTCAACTGTCGGAGCAGGAACAATTCGAATTGCTCCGGTTGTACTGTCGAGGCAACCATGATCAGTAGCAACTCTGAGTGACAAATTATAAGATCCCGGCTGAGAATAAGCATGAACAGGATTTGTTTCTGATGTGGTAGTCTGATCTCCCAAATCCCAGAACCAGGATGTTATCACTCCTTGCGGAACTGATGAGGCATCTAAGATTATTGAATTTTGTTGTTCACAGCTATAATTAGTTGTCATTGCCGCGTTTGGTAACGCATAGACATTAACAGATTGTACAAGCGTATCTGCACAGCCATTTACCGAACTCACAATGAGTCTGGCAGCATAAGAACCATATCCGGCGTACTGGTGAGTAAGACTAGGATTTGATGAAGTAGTATTATCTCCGAGATCCCAAGAATAACCTAACGCTGATCCATCACTGATGGATGATGCATCGTTAAATGTAATCGGAGCACCGTCACAGACGTTGTTATGTGTATAATCTGCCACTGGTGTCGCCCAGATATCCTGATTGAAGTTTGCAACTGATTGACATCCTCCGTCTGACTGAATCGTAAGAGTCACAGGGAAATTTCCTGGAGAATTATAAACGGTAGTCGGACTCTGGTTGTTTGAATTGGCACTGTTTCCAAAATCCCAGGTCCAGTTCGTGATATTTCCGGATGCAACAGCCGACTGATCGGTAAACGTTACTGAGCCGCCTTCACAAACAGGTCCTGAACTTGCGAACGCAGCCACAGGAACGGGATAAACAGTCAAGGTCATTGAGTCAACTCCCGAACATCCGATTGCATCGCTAACACTGAAAACATAAGTGGTAGTAACAGTTGGATTTACGGTGATTGAAGTTGTATTGAAGTTACCCGGATTCCAGACGAAAAACGGTGCACTTGTAGTACCATTAATTGTAATTGTTTCTCCGTCACAAATCTGAAGCGGATTTCCGGCATCAACACTTGGCATCGGATTAACATTAATTGTTACATCGTCTGTTGCAGAACATCCTGCATTCGTTGATACTGTGAGTGTATATGTTGTGGTAACAGATGGTGATACTGTAACATTTGACCCGGCAATATTTCCCGGATTCCAAACGTAAACGTTACCGCCTGTACCGGCCAGATTGGCTCCTGTACCTTCACAAATTGTTTGAGGCAACCCTGCATCCGGAATTGGTAGCGGATCAACCGTTACTGATGCAGATGTGTTTCCTGTACATCCGTTTGCATCAATAACAGTAAGTGTATAAGAAGTTGTCAACATTGGAGAAATAGAAATAGACTGAGTAGTTTCTCCTCCTCCCCATGTATAAGTTGCAAATCCGGCTGGTCCGTTTAATGTCGCCTGCGCGCCTTCACAAATTGCAGTGTTTGCAACATTAATTACAGGATTAGGATTTACAGTAACAGCTTGTTGAACCTGTCCGGTACAACCTGATGAATTGGTAACTGTAAGTGAAACATTGTATGTTCCGGCAGCAGTAAATGTATGTGCCGGATTTTGAGCGTTGCTTGTGTTTGTTCCACTGGTCGGATCATCAAAATCCCATGACCAAGCATTATTACCCGTACCGCCTGACTGATCATTAAACGTCATTTGAACTCCGTCACAAACATTGTTTGCGGCGAAGGAAGCAGATGGAACATTGGTGTTTATTATTACCTGTTGAACACTTGTATTCGTACAATTTGTCGGAGTTGATACGGTAAGTGTTACGTTGTAAGTTCCGTTCGCAGGGAACTGATGACTCGGGCTTTGAAGATTAGAAGTTGTTCCGTCGCCGAAATCCCATGTCCATGATGTAATTGTACTTCCGTTTACAGTTGACAAATCGGTAAACTGTACAGGAAGTCCGCTGCAATTAGACGTAAAACTATACGAAGCTGCAGGAACTCCAAGTCCGGGTAAAACATCAACCGAATCTACATCTGAACAACCCGCCGAAATTACTGACAATACATAAGTGCCAACCGGTACTCCGTTATGTGTCTGGCTCGTATCATTTCCGGGATTCCAGATGTATGTAATATTTCCGTTTCCACCCACGGCTGTTCCAAGTAAATTAGCAGTAGCACCACAAGGAATTGTCTGATCTGCCCCGGCATTGGCTTCAACACCATTCACAGTTATGCAATAGGAATAAACCTGTATTCCGAGATACGGACAGTTATCATCCTGAACGGTTGCCGTAAAGCAATAAGGAGTATTACTGACATCTGCAAAAGTTGGTGTCCAGCAGAACGTTGCTGAATCACGATGTCCGCCATAGGTTGTAAATGTTGCTGCAGGAATTGAATTATCCCACGTAATTGTAGTAGTATTTAAAGCATCAGCATCGGCTGAACGAATCCAGAAACAAAGCTGACTGCCTGCACAGACCTGCGCCTGGTAAGCATTCGGGCCCGGAATTCCATTCATACCGGTCAGAGATGGAATCATATTGTTACATGCAATAACAGTAATCTGAATATCTCTTTCAACCTGGCCAATTAAAACTCCGTTTCTCCATTCGCTTACAAGTACAGCAACCACTGTAACTTCAGGTGCAACAGATGGAACAATAAAAAAGTCACCTGTTGCCACATTGAATGTCATTGGAGGTGAAGAAGTCAGAGGCTGTGCT
>CAZAON010000408.1:0-3135 GCA_964486655.1 uncultured Flavobacteriales bacterium | reverse complement strand
AAGTATCATAAACCATGAAGTATCATTTCCTGAAAGAAGAATTACCGGTATTCCGGCACCAATAAGAAATGCAAACAACAATGAAATAAATAGTCCGGAAAAAATACTGAAAAACAGATAGGATCTTTTGATTGGCTGTGCAAGCAATAATTCAATAAATTCACCCGAATTATAAATGTAAATAGTGCTGAAAATAATACTTACCAGGGGAACCAGGAGCAATGTTATATTTAAAAGGCTAAGCATGCCCTTTGAAGCATTGTCTTCCAGGCTGAACAAGCTTAATGACAACGCGAGCAGGCAGAGTGTGTATCCAATTATTACCCGGCTTCGAAGTATATCTATAACTACGTATTTTACAATTTTGAACATTAGTTCTTTGATATTGATTTCATAACCGAAGCAATCGCCCTTGATAACTTTTCTTCATTGGTATCTGTTCGCAGTTGATCAATACTTTTGTGAAATAGTAATTCGCCTTCATTCAGGTAAATTACTTCAGTCACCAGATCATCCAGGTCACTTAATATATGTGAAGTAATTAAAATGAGTTTTCCTTTGTTTTTCTCCGCTCGTATTTTTTCCTTGAGAATTTCCGATGAAACAGGATCAAGTCCGGCCGTTGGTTCATCAAGAATCAACACTTCCGGTTTAAAGAGAAAAGCCAGAGCGGCACTAACTTTTTGTCTTGTTCCTCCCGAAAGTGTACGCATTCTTTTTTCACTGATTTTATTTAATCCGAAAAGTTCAATCAGTTCTTGATCAGTTTCTTCTTTATTTACTTTTCTTAAATCATGCATCATTTCAATGATCTGAGAAATTCGCATATTATCAGGATATTTCCCGATCTGAGGCATATAGCCGATGTTTTTCCTGAAATCAGCGTCATTGCTGATATCCGTATTGTTGAAAGTAATTTTTCCGGATGTCGGAATTACCAATCCGAGTATGGACTTAATAAACGTGGTTTTGCCGGATCCGTTTGGTCCAATCAATGAAATTGTTTCACCATTTTTACATATAAGGGAGACGTTATTTAAAACGTTTAGTTTTCCGAAATTTTTAGAAACATTTTCAGCAACTATCATAGAATAATCTTCTTCATTTTAGGTTTATTATCCCTGAAATTTTCGGGGGTAAGACTCGGAATCGCTTTTTCGGTTTTATCCATAAGGTCAACCATGAAGCTACGAAAGAAAATCATTGCTACAGGCATTTGTTCAATAATCATTGAAAACATATTCACAGGATGATGAGGAACATCTCCGATTCCGTCCCTGTTCAGGTCATAGCCGTTATATTTATCCCAGTAATTATTATCGAAATCATTTTGGACCAGGAAACCATTTGTTGTTACATCGAATGTGTTTCCAATAAAGTTATTCTCCGCAATAACATTTTCATCGCAGCTGGCCTGAATTTTCATCGCATAACCGTTTCCTGAAATTACATTCTGATTAATTTTTAAACGGCTGCTTCCTTCCATATAAATAGCGATGGTATTACCCGTGAATTTGTTTTTTTCAATCTTGCTGTTTGAGATGTCTTTTAACAGAAGTCCGTATGAAGCACTACCCCAGTTATCGGTAAAAGTATTCCCGGTCATATTAATATTATGAGTGTACATGACAGCTACACCCGCGCCGTTATTCCTGAAAATATTATTCGTATAAGAGTCATAATGAGAAAACATAAAATGTAATCCGTATCTGATGTTTTTCTCAGAGACATTTTTTTCAATTTTCGAATTTGTAACAAATTCAAAGTAAATGCCGTCGCGTTGCCCTGAAACGGTATTCTTTAAGATCCGCATCGTATCCGATTTCCAGCAATGTATGCCGTTGCCGGATTGCACTTCGGTATTCCCGGTTGAGTGAACATAATTGTTTTCGACAAGGCTATTCGTACATTCCTGAAAATAAATTCCGAAAAACATTTCAATTAACCTGTTATTCCTGATTTTTATATTCCTGGATAAGTAAACTTTAATTCCTGCAATGTCAGTGGAACTTGAACGACCCCCGTTATGAAGCTCTAATCCTTCTATTGTTACATCGGAGGATTTTATGGAAAAAATCTCATATTTATTTTCTCCATCAACTACAGGATAATTTTTACCCTGAATAAAAAGTGGTTTCGAAATCGTAATATTTTTCTCAGCATAGAAGCCGCTATTGATAATTATAGTATCGTAAGGACTTGCTTTGCCGATAGCAGATGTTATTGTATTTAATTTAGTTTTTTTATCTACAAGCCACGTATGAGAACTGGCCGTTATGGAGGTGAAAAAAAAATAAATGCAATAAGCAATTTTTATTATTTGGAATTGCGGATTTCTTCCCATGAGACTTTTTCCCCTTTATATTGATCAAATGCGGCCTCACGATTTTCTTCTGTTGAGAAAGCGGCATAATTTCCGCCCATCGGACTTTTTAGCTCTTCACTTCGCAATATTAATGCTTTCCCGGCTTCAATCCATTTTCCTTTATTAGAAAAATCAGACAAGTAAATTTTTGCTATTTCATTAGACCAGATTCCGCCGTTTTTAATGAAACTCTTTAGACAGTAAATATCATCGAATTTATAAACCTTTCCTTTATTGCTGATGCATTCAGTCGCGAATTTTTCATCCATAATAGTCATCTTGCAGAAAGAGCAGTTATCACTTCCGTATTTTATCTCTTCAGGATCCTGATTGCATGCAGATGTAGCGAGAATAAATACAATCATTAAAATATTTTTCATTATCATTTGTGCCGGTCTTTTGAAAGTTTGATATTTAAAGTAATTTTTTTGCTTGTCTTTTTCCAATGAACCATCCGGTTAACAATAGGAAACCCGCAGCAATAAATAACCAGCCACCCGTATCCGGAATAGAGTATGCTCCGAAATTCAACAGTTTTTTATATCCTAACAGCGGAGGCTGATAAGCCATTCCGGGTACTTTGATTGGCGCATCGGGATTTAGCTCATGGCCATAATCATATTCCCAACGGTAAAAATCAATCATTGAAACTATTGATATAAGAAGAAAAAGATAAAACCATGCATTATAAATAGACATTCTATTAAAAATCAAAACAACTAGTCCGAGAGCTGCAAATCCAAGTATGATCCATGGAAGTACGGTAAATT
>CAZAON010000407.1:0-21419 GCA_964486655.1 uncultured Flavobacteriales bacterium | reverse complement strand
CAGCCTTTGAAAAATCTGGGTGTTTCGAATACGGTAAGAGCTGCTGTTGGCAATTGGGCAAAGACCTGGGCAAACGAAGTCGCGCAATTCGGAATTACCGTGAACAATGTCTTGCCCGGGGCTACCAAGACGGGCCGGCTGGAGTCTATCATAGAACAGAAAGCATTGAAAAATAAAATAGACTCGAAAGAAGTAGAAGAAGAAATGATTAGTGAAATTCCCATGCGAAGATTTGCAGCACCTGAAGAGATTGCAAATGCGGTAGCGTTTCTTGCATCACCGGCGGCGGGATATATAACGGGGATTAATGTGCCGGTGGACGGGGGGCGGACGGGATCATTATAATAATTTGATTGTATGGTAGGGACATATTTCAATTTGTCCCTACCATACAATCAAATGCAATTAGAAAAAAATGAAAAAAATTCTAAATTATATCAATGGCGATCTTGTTGCGCCTGTTGCAGGAAATTATTTCGATAATATTAATCCGGCAACGGAAGAAGCTTACAGCCTCATTCCTGATTCCGATGAAAAAGATGTTGAGCTCGCAGTATCTGCAGCTAAAGCGGCAGCTCATCACTGGGCTACTATGCCTGTTCAAAAACGTTCCGCTATACTTGTAAAGATTTCTGAGTTGATACATTCACGACTCGAAGAATTCGCATTAGCCGAATCGGTTGACAATGGTAAACCCGTTTCACTTGCGCGTTCAGTCGATATTCCCCGTGCTGTTTCTAATTTTCATTTTTATGCAACCGGCGCAATTCATCTTTCGACTGAAGCGCACATCATGGAAGAGACGGCGATTAATTATACAGTACGGACTCCCGTCGGTATCGCAGGGTGCATTTCTCCATGGAATCTTCCACTTTATCTCTTCAGCTGGAAAATTGCTCCTGCACTTGCAAGCGGAAATTGTGTAATCGCCAAACCATCGGAAGTCACGCCTATGACTGCCTACATGCTTTCTGAAGTTTGTATTGCGGCCGGACTACCAAAGGGTGTGTTGAATATTATTCATGGATACGGTCATAAAGTCGGAATGGCCATTGTCTCTCATCCAGAAATACCTGCAATCAGTTTTACGGGAGGAACAAAAACCGGAGAAACAATCGCTCGAACGGCGGCACCTATGTTCAAGAAATTATCTCTCGAACTTGGGGGAAAGAATCCGAATATCATTTTCGCCGACTGCAATCTGGAGAAAGCCGTTCGTACTTCTGTAAAGTCTTCCTTCTCAAACCAGGGAGAGATCTGCCTGTGTGGTTCGCGAATTTTCGTCGAAAGACCAATCTATGAAAAGTTCAAAACCATGTTCATAGAGGAAACGAAGAAACTGGTTACCGGTGATCCGCTCGATGAAAAGACTAACATGGGTGCTATCGTTTCAAAAATGCACTATGAAAAAATTCTTTCTTACATAAAATTAGCAAAGGAAGAAGGCGGAAAAATTTTGACGGGCGGTAATGCGATTAAAGGCAGCGGAAAAAATGCAAACGGATATTTTATTGAACCCACCATTGTCGAAGGGCTTACATACAACTGCCGCACCAACATGGAAGAAATTTTCGGTCCGGTCGTTACAATCATGCCATTCGATACGGAAGAAGAAGCGCTGCGTTATGCAAACAGTACACAATATGGATTAGCGGCAACTGTGTGGACAGAAAATCTAAGCCGGGCTCATCGTGTGGCGGCGAAAATTGAATCCGGAATTGTATGGATTAATTGCTGGCTGGTCAGAGATCTTCGTACTCCGTTCGGAGGAATGAAAAATTCAGGCGTCGGACGTGAAGGTGGATTTGAAGCTCTGAGGTTTTTTACGGAGGAGAAGAATGTTTGTATCAGACTGTGATTAATGAAGATTGAAGATTTTGGGTTTCAACTCCGAAAAATAAAAGTATGGCAGATGCGTAAACAATTCGCATCTACCATTCTCTTTTTAGTCATTGATGACAATCTTCTTTAGATAAGATTGATCACCGACTATGAGTCTTACAAAATAAATACCTGTCGGAAGCATTGCTTCTGACTTGTTTAATTTGATTTCATATTCGCCTCTTTCCTGCTCGCCATCTAAAAGTCTGTACACGATGCGTCCTGTCATATCTGTAATCTCCATGCGAACATAAGAGTCATTATCGACTACGTAGCGAATAGTTGATTCGTGAATTAAAGGATTGGGAAATACCTGAAGGCGGTCGGCAGCAGGAACAGCCGGATCAAATTCATCGTTAGCGGCAAAACGCGGTGCGCCATATTTCAGAATTGTAAATTGATCGTAAATGATAGAATTGTTCGTCAGGAATTTGCAATCAAGACGGTCATTGACTACATCAATTACGAGTGAGCCAAAGTTTCCTACAGAAGAGGAATACATTGCATTGTGAGGCCAGCCCGATGTTGTTCCGCCAATTTGACCGGATACACCGCAAACAACATATACAGTTCCATTAAAAGATGGTGACGACTTTGAATAAGAAGAAGGATAAATTCCACTGCCTGAATTCACAGCCATTGTTGCGGGAACAAATGTGTTCTCCATTCCATAGTGACCTTTGATAAGCATCGATCTTTCGTATGCATGACTATGACCGGATAAAACAAGATCTACTTTTTTGTTTTCGAGAATAGGAATGATATTCGTTCTCATTTCGATCATTTGAATATCAGCGTCTGAATTATGGGAACCTTTTGAATACGGCGGATGATGGAAATAAACTATGGTCCATCTTTGTGTATTTGCAGCCAAATCATTTTGCAGCCATGTAGCCTGCGCGCCACTCACTGCCCTGAACGGAGCATCAGTAGATTCCAGGCATACGAAGTGAATGTTAGCGTAGTTGAATGAATAATATGCTTCCGTTCCGCTGGCCAATCCACCGGCTTCACCGTTTTTCGGACAAGTAAATGCATCGAAATACGGACCTGTCTGGTTTGTCGCATTCGCCGAATGTAAATCGTGGTTTCCGGTCGCCGGCCAGATAGTCCACTTCTTCATCTGATAAGGATACTTTGAGAATACGTTGTTTGAATATTCCGAATCAGTACCGTCAGAATATGCATTATCACCAACCCATAACCATACGTTAGTGTTATTTGATCCTGCAAAATTCTTGTAAGCGTCGCGCACCTGATTTTGCGCGTTCGAGCTGACACCGAAATCTCCTATGGTCCATATTCGCACCGGTACTGTTGAGCCTACGATCGGATTTGTTTTAAAATAATTTCCGGTGTCGCCCTGCAAAGTTGTAAGTGTTGAACCTATCGAATAATAATATGTAGCATTGGGATTTAGTCCGGTTAACTGAACAATGTGTTCTGTGGTAGAAACCGTATTGTCGGTAATCCACTGGAGATTCGAAGCTGATGTTCCATACCTCACACGCGAATTACTCGGAATATTTGTCCTCCACCTGAGATATATACTTGATGTCGTTGAAAGCTGTAGGTAAGGACCTCTGGTAAGGTTTAAAACAGCTGAAGTGGTCTGAAAAATACCGCTGGATGACCAGGAACCTCCTCCGGAAGTACATACAACCTGAACCTGCCATTCATACCATGTCGTTGACTGTAGTCCGGTTATTACTTTTGAAAGGGCGGTGGTAGATACCTGAACCCAGTTATTTGAATATCGTACTGCATAACGGATGTTATAGCTGATAGCACCCGGTTTGCCTTGCCAGTTAAGCGTTGCCGAATTATAACCGACGTTCGTAGTACTGAAAAAATACGGGTCTACCACTGAACAGTTTGAAGACAATGTCGAAAAAACATTCTTTACACTGTATGATTGTGAAGGTGCGCTTGCACATACGGATCTAACCCACCAATCATAGGAAGTATTAGGAGGAAGGTTGGTTAATGTAAATGAATGAGCAGAACCAGGAATCGTCTTCCATATGTAGTTTGTAGTATTGGAAGGCGCATAACGGATTAGAAAACTATCGGCTGTAACGGATGGGTTCCAGGCAAGCGTGGCTGAATTGGGACCTATAGAATTTGTAACGGTATTATTTGGAGTTACACATGATACCGATCCGGCAATTGTTGTAAAACTTGCAGGTGAAATCTGATATGAGCCCGATGTCCCTCCGCTGCAATAAGTATGAATAACCCAATTATACGTCGTAAATGGGTATAAACCGGTAATTGTGGTACTTGTCATTGTACCGGGTTTTACCGTTTTATAAACGTAGTTTGTAGTACCTGCAACGTTATATCTAACCAGAAAGCTATCGCAAACTGTAGCACTCCAAACAAGTTTAGCTGATGTGGTTGTAAGATTAGTCGTAGTTAATCCGGCAGGTACATTACATACTACAGCTGCAGATTTACCATAAGAAAAAAGTATTGTGGCTGTCACTAAAGTAATAAGCGCACTAAAACGTAAGCGTAATTTTTTCGCCATCTCAATTTAATTATTAATGCCCGGGAGAGAGTCAGCAAATTAATAAAAAAATCATCTTTCTAAAACATATGATTTACAAACGAATTCCACACTTCATCTTTTTAACAAGATTGCTCAAAATAGCCCCCAAAGCGGCTTTTAAGCGCTTTTTTCGCATGGGCAATTGTCATGAAAGTGCAACTTTTTTGGCGAAAATTTTCAGTTGATGAAAATACTGACAACGTGGGAGTATGAAGTTGACCTTAAAGACAGCAAATAAATACCCGTCGACACCCCTGAAACATCAAGGGTTCCGGAGTTTGCCCCGGGTAGTAAATTCAGTTTTTTGCGAATTAGTTCCTTACCTGTAATGTCGGAAAGGACAATTTCCGCATCCATTACTTCTTTACTCTCAACGGCTATATTGAGTAAGTAATTTACCGGATTCGGGAATACATTTAATGCACCCTTGAATAAGTTCACATCCTGAATTCCGACTACAACATTTACCATGATCGTATCTGACTGTGTGCAACCATTCAATGAAACTATTACCCAATAATTGTCTGAGCTGTTGACTGTAATGGTTTGTGTTGTAGCTCCGTTTGACCATAAATATGTGTCAAAACCGGATCCGGGGTTCAGTGTAACAGTATTTCCTGCCTGAATGGTGGTATCATTTCCAAGAAATCCCGATGGAATTGAAGTTACGAATGCGGTTACAGGAGTAGGATTACTCGGACAAACATCAAAGGCAACTGCATAATAAATTGTTGTCGCGTTTATAACAGGCGTCACAAAAGTACTACCGGTACCTAAAACCTGTCCGCCCGAAGGCTGCTCAAACCAATAAACCGGATTCGAAGATGTTGCCGAAATCTGTGCAGAACCGGAACCGCATATCAATGCATCGTTGCCAACGGGTGAAGGTGGAATCGGTTCGATTACCGCATTAATCGGCACACGACTGCTCGAGCATAAATCATAGGATGCGGCATAATAAGTCGTAGTGGTACTAATGGTCGGAGTGGTAAAAATTCCTCCGGTAGATAAAGATGTGCCTCCTGACGGACTGCTGTACCAAACAACCTGGTAACTCGATGTAGCAAAAAGATCTACTGTTCCCGGACCGCAATGCATGCTGTCTGCACCTACAGGTGGTGCCGGTATTTCATTTACCATTGCAAGAGCGGGAACCCTTGCGCTTGCACAGCCATTGTTTGCTTCGGCAAAATAATATCGTGATGTTGTAAGTGAAGGTGTCAACAGGTTCACTCCGCTACCGACGAGGTTTCCTCCGATAAGTGAATCGTACCAGAATACCGGTGAAAATGAACTAGCCGTAAGTACCAATGTACCCGGTCCGCAACGGGAAACTGTATTAACTAACGGCGGAGTCGCAGATGTTACGGTTACCTGAACTGCAATTCTTTCACTGATGCAACCGGAGTTGTCAGCTTCAGCATAGAATACAGTATCGTGAGGAATATATCCCGTTGCAAACTGATTACCCGAATGTATCAAAGCTCCAGAAACAGGATCGTTGTACCAGTTTACGGTTGCTGAAGATGTGGCAAATAATCCGACCGTACCCGGACCACAACGTGAAACACCGGCACATACAGGTGAAGCCGGTACTGGATCTATTGTAGCTGTTACTGCCACCTGAGGACTTGGACAGGACAAACTGGACTGAACATAGTAGGTTGTGGTTGATGCAATCGTAGGTGTATTGAATACGGTTCCTGTTCCAATTACACTTCCGTTCGGAGTGTCAAACCAATAAATCGAATCGGGTGCCGATGCAGTAAGTGTTACAACACCTTCTCCGCATCTCGAAACCGAAGGAGCAACGGGAGGAACACCGGTAGTAACTGAAGTAACAATTAAAGTATCGGAAATTACCGAGCACCCTTGTGATGAAACACGTACCGTATAATTGCCTCCGAGACTGGCTGAGTAGACAGTATCTGTTGCAAGAGGAATATCAACACCGTTTCTACGCCATTGATAGGAATATCCCGGAGTGTTATTCACCATTAACAGTGTATGTTGTCCCGAACAAAAAGTTGTATTACCTGAAACATGTGTTGGTGTTGACAATGAAGCAGTATAAGCTCTGCCCGGTGAACCGCCGATACAACCCGAAAACCAACTGCTTCCGTTATTTGGATTAGCGGTATTTGAAGTCAGTTCGCACGTGAATCCCTGACCGTCTGCCTGCACCGGCCATGGTAAGAGATCCGAATAATAGAATGAAAGAAATAACTGTCCGTATGCGTCGAACAAACGGATCTGGTCACCTGAATTACTCAAATCAAATCCGATCGGACCAATAACATTTGAAACTGCGGGGTATGACTGACCGAAGTCTGAAAGATCTGCCGCAATTACTATATATCCGTTAGCCGGTATAATCGTTCCCAGCGGAAAAGTAAATGCATCATTGTCATCCTGATCTTTGAGACTCCATCCGGTAATATCTAGCGGCAAACTTCCATAGTTGTGTAATTCGATCCAGTCTTCAGCATCGATGAGTGAACTGGAATTATAATTGAATTCGCTCACAACAAGATTTGCGGGTTGTGCCGAGCCTGTAAAATAGCAGGTAATAGTTTCGGTATTATGACTAAAATTATATGTGGTCGTTTGATTCGGATCATTCGAAATTACATGATTTGAATTCCAGTGATCGAATGTATAACCCGGATTAGGAATAGCGGTAATTGTTACAGGATTACCATCGAAGTAAACACCTGTCCATGGATATGATTCTGGTATAACGGTTGATACCTGGATGCGGCCTGCTCCGGCCGGACTTACATTAAATGTTAGGGTTACCTGCTTCGGGAAGTTAAACTGCCATTGTATCTGATCACGAACTTTAGCGGGGCGATTGTTTATGAAGCTCTTCATAATACTAAGATTCGTTTGCCAGCTCGTCATATTGCTTCCCCATTTTGCAAAATGCTTCGGCATATCGTGAGACATTGAATCTTCGAACTGACTTACAACAGGCAACATTTGAGAAGGTTTGAATATCGTATTAATCAGATCGGCATAACGATTTACAAATTCCACTTTAAATTGCGGATTGTTGAGCATTGCATTGAGTAAATTCGAAGAAAGACTAAATGCGGCAGGATGCGTTGCAGTGTATAATGTTGAATCACGATAGCTTCCTGTATAGCCGCAACCCATGTCAAGATCATAAATTAAATAACGCAATTTGCCGTCCGGTTTGTTCGGCCTCCACATTTTGATATTATTTGTCCAGTCTCCAATCCAGTCTTTATTATTATAATATGTTTCCGCGATAAAGTAATCTTTGAAATTGTCAAGATCCCAGAAATTACTCATATCGGAAAAGAAGGTAGGCGAAGTTTGATTTTGAGTTGTTGCAAAGTTGTATGCATTAAAAAAGAAATCAGAGGTTCCGTATTTAACTTCGAGTGAACTTCCACCTTCTTTCATGTAATCAATTTCATCTTTCTTGTAATGAAAATTCGTTTCTACCCAATGCTGATCATGATTCTCATGAATGGTAAATACGCCCCAATAGTTTCCGTTCAGATACATCACAGCCGGTTCGGTTCCGAGATATCCGGTATGAGTGGTTTTTAAAACTCTTTGCATGAATGCATCTCTGAAGTGAACAACATTCCAATCGGTTCCGGAATTTCTCAGAATAATATTTTCCCACTTGTCTATCTGGGGTTTATCGGGAAGAAAGGAATAATTTAATTCGCCGGTTCCGTTTGAATCCTTCAAACGAATCTCCATACTCTTCTGTGGCTTCGCCCTTGAGTAATTTCCAAAAATATTTATGTCAGCATCAAAACTCAGAATCCTGCTATGGGTCTTGTCGAAATATTCGATTGATGCGGGCTTTTGCCAGTCCTGCCAGAAATTTGCATCAAAGTATGGATAACTTGCCTGGGCATTCGGCCCTAAAACATAAATTCCCGTATTGTAATCCCAAAGATTTAATGAATCGGTTGTAATACTAAAAACAGGAAGTTCAATATCATCATCGATTATGTAAGTGTTGGTTACAATATCACTTGGAAGATAGCCTGATGAAAAAACACGAGCGCGCACTGTCATCGGATCGGTTATATGAATCGGCTGCGTGTAAATATCTGATGAGGTTGTTGGCTGATCGCCGTTAGTAGTATATCTTATAACACCACCCGGAGTGGAGTTTGTGAGTGCCAGCCATTGTGATGATGCATAAAAACCTGCGGGTAGTGTAAACACAGGCTGATTCGCATATCCGGTATAACATACTGAAGAGTTGTTGGATGTTTCGGGAGTCGGATTCCCGATCAGGCACCAGTTGGCAGAACCATCCGGTTTTCTTCCCATAGAATTATCTGCCTGCATCGGTGAATAAGTCTGCTGATCAATTATTCCGCTTTGATCCGACAAATAAATGGTTTCCCCGTTACGTGCCAATTTGAATTTCGCCGTGAAATATTCCATAGGCGGAGTTCCAAACCATGAAGGTGGATTAGAATATGTTAAACCCGGCGATGCCATTCCGAATGTGAGGAATGGTCTTGAGGTAAGATCATTCGAAGTACCATTGTAATTATGCACTTCGACAGCGAGAACATTTTGTCCTTGCTTTAATATGCTCTTAAAATAAGACGGACTTATATAAAATGAATCCGGTGAACCGCCCTGGTACATTTCGGCTTCATGACTTGTAAGTGCGAAGTCATTGTACAATGGGCGATTGCCAACAGTTCCGATATTTGCCCTGGCAATTTCATGGCCGTTCAGATAAGCGACGAAACCATCATCGTAATCAATATGAAATATCGCCTTTAAAATTTCAGCTGTATCCGGGACATTAAATGTTTTGCGCATCATCACCGATTTGGCTGTGCTAGAAATTGACGTTACATCGTCGCCATCACCAAAACCGATTCCGCCACCACCACTGCTCCAGCCGGCATCATTGAAAGATGAGTTTCGCCAGTTAGTATCCGGTTGAGAAACGCCTGCGAAATACTTCCATGTTGTACTTGCATTTACTGCCGTTTCCCAATGATGTACGGGAAGCGTATTATTCTTGTCAGTAGGCAACACCAGCAAATAATCATGTGAAGCCAGAATATATGAGGGAAAACGGAATGCATAAGGGTCCGACAAATCGTCGCTTAAGCCGTAATTTAACAGGTTAACCGACGAAGAGCCTGCATTATAAATCTCAATCCAGTCATTTGTGGCTCCGCCAACAGTCTGGGAAACATTGGCCGGCACATATTCATTAATTACAATTTGCCCTGTAGCTGGCAAAAAAGAGCCGAAAAAAAGAAAAAAAGGCACTAATTGAAAAAGCGTTTGCTTCCAAAAGTGTTTAACGGGCATAGAATTCGTAAAATTAATCATCAGGTAAATTTAGCTAAGAGCCGCCTAAATAGTAGTCTCAATTAAGCGGTTTCTTACAATGTTTTTAAGACTGCATTATTAATAACTATAATGCTATATCCCTTACATATCGCATTCTCCGTAAGGTATACAAAAGTATAATCTTTTCCACTACGCTATTCAAAGTAAAAATGAAGAAAATAAAAATGACAATTTAAGTTCTGACGGATAAATTCATGTCAGATGAGTAGATTTGTTAAAAATTAACTCCCATGGAAGAATCTCGTCGCAGTTTTATCAAAAAAAGCTCTCTCGTAGCACTTGCCGGTATTGGCTCACAGTTTATTCCCGGTAATTTTCTTTTCGCAAATACAGGTGATGGGGCTTTCACCTTACCCCAATTGCCTTACAGTTATGACGCGCTTGAACCGAATATCGACAAGATGACAATGGAAATTCATCATACGAAACATCATCAGGCCTATGTTGATAATCTGAATAAAGCGATGAAAGATAATAATATCAGTGGAACGCTCGATGATTTGATGAAAAACATGTCCAAGTATCCTCCGGCCGTAAGAAATAATGCCGGTGGTCACTGGAATCATTCTTTTTTCTGGAAAATTATGAAGCCGAATGGCGGAGGCAATCCAACCGGAAAAATTGCCGAAGCAATTAACGGAGCCTTTGGTTCTTTCGATGAATTTAAAACAAAACTCGAAGAAGCTGGAATGAAGCGCTTCGGTTCGGGATGGGCCTGGTTGTATATTGATGCTAACAAAAAACTAATGATCGGCTCAACACCGAATCAGGATAATCCGTTAATGGATATTTCAGACATAAAAGGAAAACCAATTCTCGGTGTTGATGTCTGGGAACATGCTTACTACCTGAAATACCAAAACAAAAGAGGCGACTATTTGAAGTCATGGTGGAATGTTGTGAACTGGGATGCGGTGAACGGGAATATTGAAGATTGAAAATTGAAGATTGAAGATTTAGACAATAATTTTATTTTTCAAAAAATGCCGGTCCGCACATCAAATCTTATTACTATATTTTTAACTTTTGCCTTCATTTTCTTACTTAGTTGCAATAAAAGTATGATAACATCTCACCCAATCAGATTAAAGCCGGGTCAACTGCTGAAGGAATCAATTCAATCGTATGTTAATGCCAATCAGGAAATTCGTCCGAAGGTCATTTCGAAATTGTTAGTCTGAGCGGAACTGTTTCCGAAAACGGTTCACATATTCACATTAAAAAATAAAATTGAATTTAGTCTGGCTTGATTATAATATCACAAACCCATATTTCTAAACATCATCTGATAATCCGGATTTCCCGGATCAATTCTTTTTAGAATCTCCGCATATTTTTTCGCTTTTTCCGGCTGACCTGTACTTAAATACAAATAAGCCATGGCATAATTTAAATTTGAAGCAGACGGATTCAAAGACAAACCTTTTAAATATATTAACTCCGCTTCTTTTAAATTTCCTTTTTGCTGCAGGGCAATACCATAATTGTAATAAACTCTTGGGTCAGGTGAATTCAGTTTAACTGCCTTTTGAAAATTTTCAAGAGACTTTTCAGTTTTCCCTAATTCCGAATAAAGCAATCCGAGGTTATAATAAATCCGGTCGTTTTTCGGATCAATTGCGGCTGCCTCATTCAGTGTTTTCAAGGCATCATCATTTTTTCCAATGGCATTATAGGAAGCCGATAAATTTAATCTTGCATAATTCATCAGGCTGTCTTTTTTTAGTCCGCGCAGATAATAAATGATTGCATTCAAATTATCCCCGCCCTGCAAATGATAATCGGCAAACATCACATTGCCAACAGAGAAATCTGTCTGGTACTTTAAAAAGTCACGGTTCTCCGCATCGGCCTTTGTATAGGCATCCTTATAGTCAGGAGAAATTTCATCAGGAGACATCCTGTGATATAGATCCGCTGCCGCAATGCGAACTGCTTTCACTTTATCAGTTAATAATTTATAAGCGTAACTGCTCCAGATTTCAGCGGGGAAATTCTGGAGTGATCGTAAAGCATGATAACGTATTAATGGCTTAGTATCGTTGATCGCCCTTACAAGTGCATCTGCACTTTGTCGTGTCTGAATCTCTCCGAGATAGCCTGCAGCAGTTGCCCGGGCAATTTCCGGTTGTGTTGTATCTTCCAAAAGTTTGATCAGGTGAACTTCACTTCTTTCATTCATCAGACTGCCGGGAAGCAGGTTATCGGAAAAGTGATAAGCACGTTTTTCTCCATACCATTTGACAACTGCATCGGCGGCCCATTGGTTTGATTTATTGGTGTGACAAGAAGTGCAGGTGTTGGGTGTCCCGTATAAAACCGACTGATCGGGACGCGGCACTCTTAAACTGTGATCTCTCCGTTGATCAACACCCATGAATGTTTTCCGCGGCATATGACAATTAATACATTGTGATGCCTCTGTATTTACCGGATGAAAATGATGTTGAGGAGAATCGTATGAGGGTTTATGACAGCTCAGGCATAAATTATTTCCCGTCATTTTAAGTTTTCCGGAATGAACATTGTGACAGTTTGCACAACGGACATTATTATGAAACATCTTACTCTGCGAAAAAGAACCGTACTCATAATCTTCTTCTTTAATCTGTCCGTCTGCAAAATAAAATTCATTGTTTATTGCCTGCGGAATCAAATCATCTAACAATTCAGCCGAATGAACCGGAACTGCGGAAAGATCAGTCTTGCGTGCATGGCATGGCGCGCATGTGTTCAATTGTAACTGCGAAATTGTATCCTTTGAATAATAGAGTCCCGAATTGGCAATTCGCTCACCGCCTTCATACTCTTTCGATTTAATATAAGCTATATGTTTACCACCCTGACCGTGGCATGTTTCACAGCCTACATTGATTTCAGAATAACTGGTGGAATAAAGATCCTGTTCCGAATCATAGTTTTTAACAAGGTTCGTAGAATGACAGGAAGCACACATCGTATTCCAGTTTTGCCCATTACCGGTCCAGTGCTGCCAGTCACCGTGAAATATCTTTTGTCCCGCATACTGATGAAACCATTTCTTATCCTTCGAATTCCAGCTAACACGGGTTGCCTGCAATCTTCCGCCTGAAAGTTCAACGAGATATTGCTGTAACGGGTAATATCCGAAAGTAAACAGCACTTTATACTCGTGATATTTTCCATCCGATCCTTCCGTATTAATGTAAAATGAACCGTCTTTCTTATAAAATTTACTTGTGACTCCGTCGGCAGTAAACGTCTTATCATTAAAATCTCCTAACACCGTTGTGTCATTAGCATGCTGCATTGCACGAAAGTGATCGGACTTTTGCCAGTCATCGAATTCAGCAGCATGACATGATTTACATTCTTTTGATCCGACGTAACCGGCATGCTTATCAAATTCAGTACTTCCCGCTTCCTGCTTTTTCTCTTCCTTATTCTGTGTGCAGCTATTCGACAATGCGAAAAACATTGCGATTACAATGGTGAAAAATGAAAATGTGATCAGGGAGTTACGAGACATCGGACACTATGAGAATAATCGAGTTGCAAAATAGGTTAAAATTTAAAATAATTAGATAAAAATAAAATACCTTAGATTTGGTACATGCAACTCCTTTTTCTGTTGAGCAATTTTTCGGAAACCCGAATGGTTTCGGGTCAAGTGTGATTGGTAAAAGTTTGCAACAAATTTTTAAAGTGTAAATATCTTTGAATTCCGGAATTTACAATTCTTATTTTTGCGCCGGATAAATTTTTATGCAGCATCGTCATTTTATCATTCATAAGCCATATGGCTATCTTTCTCAATTCGTTGGTGATCAACCAAAGAAAAAGCTTTTGGGTGAATTATATGATTTCCCGGAAGGAACTATGGCTATTGGCCGGTTAGACGAGGACAGTGAGGGGCTTTTATTGCTCACAACTTCCGGAATGATGAGTGAAATTGTTAGAGGGAAAAAAATTGAAAAAGAATATTACGCGCAAGTAGACGGAATTGCGGATGATGAAACCATTTCAAGACTTCAAACCGGTGTTGAAATCGGAATACGTGATGTAAAGTACATTACCAAACCCTGCAAAGCATTCGCATTAAATAAAGATCCCGGATTTGCAGTCAGAACCCGAAAAATAAGGGATGACAGGCATGGACCGACAAGCTGGATTTCGATTACTCTGACAGAGGGCAAATACAGGCAGGTTCGGAAAATGACTGCCGCTGTGGGATTACCCACTTTGCGATTGGTTAGAGTACGTGTCGGAAATATTTTTCTTGGTGACATGCAACCCGGAATCGTGAGAGAAGTTGAAGGATTTGATTTTACCTGATTCAAATTACGGTTGAAACGGAAAATCATTTGGTAAATTAGATGTTCCCTTAAAATGTTACCCTATATCCCAGATGAATTGCCACTATATATGACATTCCTTTTGTTGAATAATTGATTCCACTCAGGGATTCATCACCATCAACGATAATCTCTTTGCCGAAATTAACCCAGGGATTCAAATAGAATCCTTTTCCGCAAAACGGATGGAACAGATAACCGACTCTTACATTCGGATAAATACTTTTAAAGTTCATCTTACTATTTGTTTCCTCCATGCCAATTGTTTTTGAATAGTAGAATGCTGACGGACCAAAATGAAATCCGGTTCTGTTACTTCTCAAAAAATAATCGGCAAAAAAAGCATAACAGGTATTTAACTTAACATCCCTGAATCCGTTATCATAGTTCTCTTTTGACAAAAGATTATCGGGCAATTCGGAACTGTAGACAGAGCCCATGAAAGACAGGTGGCTGTTTGCGGCCGGACTATATTTAAGGCTGAAAGAATAACCTCCGAATATAAACGGTGTAGGGTCTATTTCAACAGAAATATAATTTTTAGTTGCTGAAATTAGTGAATCTTCTTTTGCTCTGGCGTTGAAGCAGGCAATTGTGAACAGTGCGATCAGAATCTTTTTCATTTGTTGTATGCTTTTGAATTATGACCACAAAGAACCTGCAGTCAAATCCGACTTCCATTAACAAATGATAAAAAGTGTTATTTATTCTTAGACTGACCCCGAAGACGGCTTAAAGAAACGTTGGTAATTCCCAAGTAAGAGGCAATAATCGGGTGCGGAATGAGATTTTCCAGTATTCCGTAGTCTTCTCTGAATTTCTGCAACCTTTCGCTGGCCGTATGAGAAGCTAAAGCAATTTCCCTTTCGGTCTTTTGAACCAGCTCATTTTTTAAAACAGAATTGCCAAATTCCCTTATTTCCAGATTATGTATCATGAGGTTTAAAAACTTCTCCGCCTCAAATTCCACAATTTTAAGTTCAGTTAACGCCTGATAATTTAAGAGTGAAATATTGTTCTTTGTTCTGATTATGTGAGGAGACAATACATCCGCTCTTTTGTAAAAAGATAGTGTTATCTCTTCCCCATCAGGATTATATACAAAACTTCTGCAAAACCCATCAAGGATAAAATACTCCGACTTGTTTTTAAGCCCGGCCTTAATAACAATTTCATCAGGCTGAAAGGTTTTAAGAGTGAATAACTTCTTCCACTCAGCAAATGAATTTTCCGATAGTCCGAAAATGTTTTGAATTAAATCCTCATTCATAAACAATAGCTATAGGGAACCTCTAATAAACAAAAATACGATTGCCTGATATAAGGAGCAAATTATATCATTCTCAATCAACAATTATTGGCCCCCAAGCGGTATTGAGGGGACACTTTACAAATGACCGGGTGACGATATCCAAGTTTACTGGGAGTATAAAAATATTATTATTATTTTGCCTAATGATTAAAAATCCGCTCATAATTCCAATTTTTCTTTTCTTCAATTGTGTACTCGTTACATTGGGTTATAGCCAGGGTGGTACTAGCGATACAACTTCAAAGACTGTTGATCTGGACGAAGTTGTAGTTTCAGTAAACAAGGGGGTTGAAATTAAGAGAACCGTTGCACAACAGGTAAAAATAATCAACAGTGCTGAAATTTCATTTCTCCAGTCACAAACTACTGCCGATATACTTTCAAATTCGGGAAGTGCATTTGTACAGAAAAGTCAGCAAGGCGGCGGGAGTCCCATTCTCCGGGGATTCGAAGCCAGCCGGATATTGCTTGTAATTGACGGAGTAAGGATGAACAATCTGATTTATCGTGCAGGCCATCTTCAGAATATTATTACAGTCGACAACTCAAATCTTGAAAAAGCGGAAGTATTATACGGACCCTCTTCAACGATGTATGGAAGTGATGCATTGGGCGGAGTAATACATTTATATACAAAGAACCCGGTTCATTCCTTTAACCGCGAAAAAAAACACGTTGAAGTAAATGCATTTACAAGGTATGGAAGTACAAATGATGAACTATGTGGTTATGCTGATTTCAATATCGGTGGTAAAGATTTTGCTTCATTAAGCACTTTTAGTATCTCAAGGTTTGAGGATTTAAGATCCGGTGAAAGTAAAAATCCATTTTACGATTCAACATATGGTGAAAGACCGATGTATGTTGAGCGAATCAATAATGTTGATTCGCTTATTGTAAATGATGATCCATACCTGCAAAAATTCTCCGGATACACTCAATATAATTTTTCAGAAAAAATAAGTTACAAGAAAAATGATCATCTTCAACACAGACTTAATCTGCAGTATTCTACCAGTACCGATGTTCCGAGATATGATCGTTTGACTGATCCTTCGGGAAGTGGATTGCGTTATGCGGAATGGTATTATGGTCCTCAAATGAGGTTGCTTGCCGCATATGATTTAAATATTAAAAGTGATTCCGGATTCTTTCAGTCATGTCACATAGGTGTAAACTACCAGAAAGTTCGTGAAAGTCGCCATGATCGGAGATACAAAAACGATAATATAAATCACCGGACAGAAGATGTTAGTGTTGCCGGTGTTAATCTGGATTTACGACGTGTATTACGAAAACAAATAATTCGGGTCGGATTTGAGGCTCAATACAATTCATTAAAATCCACAGCGAACAAAGAAAATATTGTAACCGGTGAAATCAGTGATCAGAGTACGCGTTATCCGGATGGAACAAATACGATGTCGAACTTCGCCGTTTATTGGTCCCATACATATAAAATTAATCAGCGGTTCAGTTTGGTTGATGGTATACGTTTGGGGTACTCAACATTGTACTCAACGTTTGTTGATAAATCATTTTACGATTTTCCGTACAGCGAGGTTAAGCAAAATAATATGGTCTATTCGGGGAATGCCGGACTTATTCTTTGTCCGAATGAAAAAATAAAATATTCTTTACTTGTCTCTACAGGATTTCGTGTTCCTAACATTGATGACCTGAGTAAGGTATTTGAGTCAGCGCCCGGAAGTGTGATTGTACCCAACTCTGATCTTAAACCCGAAAAAACTATAAATGTGGAATTAGGGTTTGCAAGTGTAATCCGAGAGAAATATTACTGGGAGAATGCTCTTTATTATACAAGATATTTTGATGCGATTGTAACCTCGCCTTATACATTTGAGGGAAGTGATTCCATAATGTACGAAGGAACAAACAGCGCCGTATTTGCAAATCAGAATGAAGGCAAGGCATATTTATTGGGATTCTCTTCTTCATTAAACTGCCATCATTCGGCAAAATTTAATTCCTCTGTTTCGGCAAATTATACATATGGAAGAATTGAAACAGACAGTGTTGATGCTCCGCTTGATCATATTCCTCCTTTTTTGTTGCACTTTCAAACGCAGTATACATCTAACAAACTTAATGTTCAGTTCTTTGTTAATTACAATTCCTGGAAACGAATCGAAGATTATTATCTTAACGGAGAAGACAATGAACAATATGCAACGCCGGACGGTATGCCTGCCTGGATAACTTTAAATTTACACGGAGCATTTAAAATTTCGAAACTATTATCAATTAATGGAGGTATTGATAATATTCTTGATACACAATACAGGGCGTTTGCAAGTGGTATAAATGGCGCGGGAAGACATCTGTTTGTCGGAGTGAAATTCGGATACAGAAATTCCTAAGACATTACCTGCCTCTTAACAAGCCAAGTATGGATTTCTCAATAGGTGTGTATGGTTTATGAGGGAGTCTGACAAATCTTTCATTGACGATTCATGTTTTTTCACGACATTTACATACATTCTAAAAAAATATGAGAAAAGTCATCATCTTATCAATTCTGTTTATCGCATTTTTATCCTTAAGATCGTTAGCTGTAACAAATTCGGATACCATAGTTATTAAAACAAATATTTATTGTGATCACTGTAAAGATTGCGGAAGCTGTGGCGGTAAAATTGAAAAAGACCTTGGTTTTGAAAAAGGTATTAAACTCGTTAAGCTTGATGAAACGGCGATGACAATTACTGTGACTTATAATCCGAAGAAAACTTCACCGGAAAAGATTCGTGAGAAAATTTCCAAATATGGATTTGATGCCGACGAGGTAAAAGCCGATCCAGTAGCCTATGATAATTTGGATGAATGCTGTAAAAAGAAGTGAGGAAATTACGGCAATTCGGATTTCTGCTTAAAGAATCCTTCAACGGATTTTTAGAAGACAACGGTATGAAATTAAGTGCCGCATTGTCATATTACACAATTTTTTCCTTGCCGCCTCTTTTAATTATTATTATCAGCATCAGTGGATTTTTCTTTGGAGAAGAGGCTGTTCGTGGAGAAGTTTTCAGTCAGATCAACGGCTTCATGGGCAATGAAGTTGCTTTACGAATTCAGGAAATTATCAAAAATGTAAAGCTGCATGGCAGCAGTACATTTGCTACTACATTTGGGGTAATCGTTTTAATCATTGGTGCTTCGGGAGTGTTTTCGGAAATTCAGGATTCTATAAATTACATTTGGGGAATCAGAGCGAAACCCAAAAAGGGTTTAGTCAAGTTTATTAAAAACCGGCTCATGTCTTTTTCAATGATAGGGTCTATGGGCTTCCTTTTATTGGTCGGATTAATCGTAAATTCCATAGTCGATATCCTAAGCAAAAGATTAATTGAAAAATTTCCGGAAGAAACGGTATATCTTTTTTACGGAATAAACCTGCTTATCATTTTTCTGATAATTGCCCTACTTTTTACAGTAATTTTTAAATCATTGCCCGATGGAAAAGTGGTATTGAAAGATTGCATTATTGGAGCTTCGTTTACTTCGTTTCTTTTTATGATTGGCAAATTTGCAATTGGCGCATACCTGAGCTCTACATCTGTTGTTTCAGCTTATGAAGCAGCCGGTTCCATCATTCTGATTTTCGTTTGGGTTTATTATTCGGCCATCATTCTTTATTTCGGAGCAGAGTTTACAAAGGTTTATGCCGAAATTCATGGTGATAAAATCATTCCGAACGAATATTCGGAGCAGGTGATTAAAGTAAAAATATAGGACGTCTCCGACAGCATTTGGCTGTTCTCATTTTCTTATGAATTATACTTCCAATTCTAAAGTATTACTCCTTCAACAATACCAACTTCTTTACCCCGATTAGCCTTGATCGTTCATCCCATATTTTCAAAAAATAAATTCCGGGCGACATATTTTCTTCATGAATAATAAATTCAGGAGCGAATATTTTTGATGTATGAATAAGAATATTTGAAACATCATAAATGGAAAATTTTCCCGTGAAAGAACTTCTGTTAAAAATTTCAATTCTTGTAAAATCTGAAAAGGGATTTGGTCTCACCGTAATAAAGGAATTCATCTCCGGAGAATAAATTCCCTGTAAACTCTCTGTAATTGTATCCTGAATGCAATTGATGCAGCCGAATTTATCGGTTACACAGACAGTATAAATTCCTGCAGGTAAATTTTGTATCGTGTTTCTAACAATAATTCCGTTAGATGGCTGGCAGGATATCTGAAATGGAAATGTACCTCCCGTAAAAGAAACATTAATAGAACCATTTTGACAACCTGCGCATGTCGCAGGATTTGCCGAGGTATATATTTCCAGCGGTTGTTTGTCTGAAACAATAAATGTATCATTCTCAACACATCCATTTGCATCCGTAATTTGAACCGGGTAAACTCCCGCAGATAAATTGGTTTGATATGCCAGGTTGCTGTCGGCTGTCCATGGCGAAGAAACAATATATGGAATGCTGCCTCCATCAATATTGAGAAATAAATTTCCATCACCTGCTCCAAAACAACTTGTAACATTCAAGCTGCTGTCTGTTAACTGAACATGTATCGGCAATTCTATTGATGAAATAGTTGCAAATGCCTTGTCATTGCACCCATTCGCATCTGTTACAGTTACAAGCACAGATCCAGCTTCAAGCGAATTTGCCGTTACTCCGGATTGATGCTGAGGATCATTCCATGAATATGCATAAGGCTGCAGTCCTCCTGTTACCAATGTTACGGTTGCGCTTCCATTTGCAGAGTTTGAACAACCGGTTACTGCAGTTGTCGAAATAGTTTCTATCTGAGGAACAGAATATGCTGCGTTTACTGAAAAATCATGTTCAAAAATACATCCAACGGCATCTTTGATCTGAACAGTATAAATTCCGGGAAATAAATTTGATTGGTCCTCGTCGAAGGGATGATGAACAGAATCATCAGGGAAATTTATCCAATAAAAAGAAAACGGAGAATTACCTCCGCTGAGTGAAAGATTAATGCTTCCGTCAGCTGAATTACTACATGATGCATCCTGTATTTGAGACGTAACTGTTGGTCCGCCCGTTGGCGGAGTACCAATGGTGACAGAATCATAAGTTGTGCATCCGCTTGCCCAGACATTCATGGCAACCGTATATGTCCCATACGACAATCCTGAAATAGTTTGTGTTGTCTCACCGTTAGACCATAAATAATTATTAGGAGTATTCCCATTAAAAGCAGTAATAGATCCGTCAGATGCACATGGCGATGACGGTTGTTGATTAATAGTGATAGTAGAGTTTAAAGGTGATGCTAACGGCGACTTTAAAAATATTTGCGCTGTCTTGGTACAACCGTTATAAGGGTTTGTAACATTTACTCTGTATCCCGTATTTGAAGTTGGAGGTGTAACAATTATCTGATCGGTAGAGTCGCCTGTATTCCATCTGTAAATTAATCCGCCCGGACCGGCAATAGCAGTAGATACAGATGCCGCCGGAAATAAATTTGTTTTAATCGTTGCCGTTCCGTTACCATTACAAACAGCGTTAAGATCAACTGCGGGATTCGGCATAACATGTATGTGAATCGTATCGGATGTTCCCGCGCAATTTCCCCCTGATGTAGTACAGAAATAATCTCCATCGGATTCAACTTTAAGAAAAGGTGAAGTTCCCGGTATTAGTAAATTATCTTTATACCAGGTGAAATTAGTCGCGGTTTCAACTGCATGGAGATAGGTATATTTCCCCTCACAAAATGCAGAGTCGCCGACTATTTCAATTCGAGGTGATTGATTTATTATAACTTTATTATTACACTGATAAGATTTATTGTTTGGATAGTTTAATAAAAGGTGTGCAGTAAACTCTCCTTGCGGTAAAAGGCAGTCCGGGAATACAGTTGAATCTTTGAAATTTATACTCTTTAATAGTGTTGAAGTTTGCGTCTGCGGCTGATAAACTCCCGATACACC
>CAZAON010000406.1:0-5102 GCA_964486655.1 uncultured Flavobacteriales bacterium | reverse complement strand
TTCCGCACCTAATTTTTTCAGACAAAAAATATTGCTCAGTGCAACGCGTGAATGTAATATATCTCCAACTATTACGATTTTCTTTCCGGCTACTTCGCCGAGTTTTTCACGAATGGAATAGGCGTCGAGCAATGCCTGTGTCGGATGTTCATGTGCTCCATCGCCTGCATTAACAATATTCGCAGATACGTTTCGCGAAAGAAACTCGGCAGCGCCTGCATGCGGGTGGCGCATGACGACCATGTCAACTTTCATGGCAAGAATGTTATTGACAGTATCGATCAGTGTTTCGCCTTTGCTGACGGAAGAGGAGGAGGCAGCGAAATTTACGACATCGGCCGAAAGCCTGCGTTCGGCTAATTCAAAAGATAAACGGGTGCGGGTAGAATTTTCGAAAAACAAATTGGCAATGGTAACATCACGAAGCGAGGGAACTTTTTTGATCGGCCGGTTGATGACTTCCTTGAAATTGTCGGCCGTCGTGAAAATCTGTTCGATATCATCGGCCGTGATGTTCCTGATTCCTAAGAGATGTTTCGTCGAGAGCACTTCAGATTTATTTAGGTTCCTTTATATGAGCCAGATGGCATCATGTCCATCCGTTTCTTGCCATTCCACTTTTACTTTTTCTGTTGTTATCGTATCCACTTCCACGCCTATGTAATCAGGCGCAATGGGCAATTGTCGTTTATATCTCCTGTCGACCAGGGTCAGCAGTTCTACCTTTTCCGGACGGCCAAAATCGAGTAAGGCATCCAGTCCGGCCCTGATTGTCCGGCCCGTAAAAAACACATCATCAATCAGGATCACCTTCTGTTGTTCTACAATGAAATCTATGCTCGTTTCACTGGGAGAGCTTATTTCCCTGCGGCGGAAGTCGTCGCGGTAAAATGTTACGTCCAGCACACCGAATCTAAGGGTGTTAATCTTTAAAATTTCTTGTAAATACCGATGAATGCGAAGAGCGAGATAGATTCCCCTGGGCTGAAGACCAATAATAGCGGAAGTAGAAAAATCGTCGTGGTTTTCGATCAACTGGTGACAAAGCCGCCTGATCGTTATTTCAATTTGAGCCTGGTCTAAAAGCAGCCGTTTTTGCATTCCGGAGGCCGAAGATATGGAAAAGTCTTGAGTTTTGAGTTTTGAGATTTTTATTGGTACAGAGTACAAAGTACAAAGTACTTATTACATAGTATCAGGTACCGGGTGGCGAAATAGGGATTTTGAAGAACATTTTTTCGACACTAATCCAGAATTTTAACAAATGTCTCAGAGTACACCCTTTTACCATTGTGTTCTATGGTAAAAACATACACTCCCTTACTGATATCATCAAAAGCAATTGAGGTTACACTTTCTCCTGCGATTTCATAAATCTTAATCCTATTTCCTAAAACATCATACATATTTAGTTGAAAGATTCCAGGGGTTTTAGGAATTGAAAAACTAAGGTGATCTGAAAATGGATTGGGGTATATATCAAAAATACTTTTATCTGGTTTTAAATGTTCAACATCCAGTATGCAATTTACTTGCTCACAACCCATACTGTCTATTTTTAATAACCATAAATCCTGGTATCCTGTATCTGGCGCATAGGGAACTATTCTCCCACAAGCAACAAAACCTCCATCTATTGTAGGGCAGATATCCTGAATATAATTTCTGCTATAAATAGAATTATAATAGTAAGAAGACCATAAGCTATCACCATTTGCATCAATTTTATAAATCAATCCATATATAACCGTGGAAGGCACCTGTGGATTATATATTCCTCCAAGAATAAAAGACCCATCATGCAATTCTCTAATTGAAAAAAAACCGGAATATAATAAACTATCGCCAAATTTTCTTTCCCATAAAACATGGCCTTGTAAATCCAACTTAGCGACATACGGATAGGTTGTATTATGAAAACTCGAAGCATACATTCCTGCAACCACAAAATTTCCATCCATAGTTGAAGTTATACTCCAAAGCTCATCGTGGTTGGCTGTGACAAATGCAGAATCCCATTGCAAGTTACCCGAGCTGTCAACTATAGCAATATATATATCGAAATCCGTATTAAATAAATCCCGTCTTCGTCCGGCAAGTGCACATCCGTTAGAGGTAAGACATAACGAAACAAATCGTTCATTAAAACCTCCAATTCCAATTTCTGTTTGCCATATAAGATTACCAAGACTATCAGTTCTAATTAAAAATGCGTTCGAGAAAGTATCAATTGATTCGGACTGTCCGCATAAAAGATAACCCCCATCCCAGCTCTCAATGGCCATCCATCCTGATTGAAACTCAGAATCACCATATGTTTTAGTCCAAATTGTATCACCAGTAATATTCAATCTTATTAAACAAGCATCTCCTTGTAAAGTGTCAACTTTTGAACCTCCTAGTATAAATCCATTTGTTATCGGAGTTAAAGATTTAGCTCCTCCGAAATAGTATAAATAACTAGTATCTGCAAAATCTGCAAAATAATTTGTATTAATAAAATTTCCTGAAAGATCCAAAACTGATAATGCAGCTACCCTTAGTCCTGAAATACCATATTGACTACTAGTTCCATATGTCCAATAAATTGAAGTGGAATCAGCATAGATACTCCAACTGTAATCCCACCAGCTTTGATAATTATCAAACCTTGAATTGAAATAGGTCTGGCCCTTCGTTGAAAGGCAGGAGGCAATGAAAATAATAAGTATTACCGATCTCATTCTTCAACATAATTTACTTTTTGGGTAAAATAAGTTTCTCCATCTTTCATAATATTAAACAGATGCAATCCGTTTGATAAATGATCTAACATAATTGAGTTTAATTGGTATTCAGATAATTCAACTCGATATATTTCAGATCCTAACATATTGTAAACAATCAATTCAAATGCACCTTTATGATTAATCAGGTCTATAGTAATATGTGATGAAAACGGATTCGGAAATATATTGATTCCGTCAAAAGTATCTTTCTTAGCCTTTCTTTGTGAATTATTATTTTCAGGATAGACTATAAATTCTGAGTATGATTCATTGAAAAGAAATCTCAATATATTTTTAGCAGCAATACTGACATAGTTAATAGTATCTGAAGCCATCGTGAGAATAGCATCTTTTGATATTTTATTATGAATGAGTTTACTCCAGGCTACTGTATCTTTAATATTAAAAAGAGGAACCATTTTATTATACAATGAATCAACATATAAGTTAGCCAGATAATTTTGAAAAACAGAATCGCGTCCTAATATTTCATATATGTTAGCTAATAAATACCCTCTTTTATGATCAGGAATTGTATTTAAATAATTTATTATACTGTCCAAATAATGGGGAAAGCCAGAATGAAGATAGTATCTTATAGTTTCATTAATTTTCAATTCAATTTGCTGTAAATTCGAACTTGTATTTGATAATCTGAGATTACTGATAGGAATTTGTTCATGTTCAGGTGAAATAATGCGAATAGCATCGCAACCCATTAATGCATGTATATAATCATTTGTTGAAATATTTGTATTTATCGGTTGGGGTGCTACTTGACCACCTCCGGTATAACAACCAGAACTTAATTCGGTATAAATACCCGATCCAGTATTATTCAACTTATAAAAATATTCAATCGGATTATTTCCTGAAGGGTTATATATTTGACCTTCATTTGAAGCATTACAATAGTAGGATTCAAACTTATTATTTGCTCCGTCACTATTCCCTCCTTGAATACCAGCAATGCCGGGTGGCACAGTTACCGCAATTGCATAATCGTAGCCCTCAAAAGTATTCTTTGAAAGTTCGAGCCCGTAGTCATAATCGAACATGTTGATATGATATCCCTCGGCAATAAAAGAATATTCCATGTCCTTAAATTCGTTAAAAGTTATTTCATTTACATTTGGACTTGTTGTAGGAAAATAGTTTACTATTCCTATTGGATGCAGATTCCAATTTGAACCATCCCAGTCAAAAACATTGTCCTGGATAGTATAACCTGTACAATTTTCTATGTACATCCCATAAGGATGTCCGTCTTCTGCAAGTACACTTGAATTACTATGAACTATAAAACCATCTATGTTGCTAATGAACATACTACGAACAACATCCTCAAAATTATTGCATTCTGCTGTGAAGGATATCGCACTGTTTGTAGCACCTGTAGCTAAGCCATAATATAGCCCGATAAAATTATTGTCAACTAATTGATATGTCGATTCAAATGCTCCAAAACCTGTTCCTCGATTTTCAGGAATACTTGTAGGATAAGAAACATTAAAAGTATTTCCCGTAAATATTAATCCTGGATTTCTGTATACATTAAATAGTTTTATAAATGCATTTATTCCGAGTCCGTTTCCATTTTCATCAACAGCATCGTAATCATGAATTGCGTCATATGACAAGAATTCAGTATTAAGAACTGTACTTTCATTTTCATGATTTGGATAAGCATTTAGTACAACAGAGAACCTGCAATTAATAAATTGAGAGTTATCAATATATGCATATCCTCCACCTTTACTCTGAGTCTCTTCATATGCCATATCTTTTATAAAACATTCATTAACGGATATCCAGTTTTCATGTGTTGCGTAATTGGCCATATCAGCTAATACACCGTAACGTGCATTTTCAATTACCCCGGTCAAATATAAGTAAGGTTGTGTACTGGAATTTTGATCCACTTGATTATCTCCCCATAATTGAATACCATCCCACATAGATGTGTAAGGACAGGCACTTAAACTAGTTAGAGTTGCACCATCCATAATATTTAATTCACCGCCGGGTTCAATAATTATGTTGGTAGGAAAACCGCATTTTCTTGTATCAGCGAATTCTATAACTGTCGATGAGCCAGATATCGTTAAACTTTCACCATCATGAATAACTAGAGAACCTCGAATACGAACATTACCAGATAAACTCGATCCAACATCAGAAACTTCTAAAATTCCATCATCTGTTAGTGGATCTGAAGAAAAGTCAAATTCTGCTGTATTATTACAGTTATTATACAATTTAACTAAATAATTGTCGTCGAAATTTCTACTGTTATTGCCGGAAACAACCAAACCACCATCCGGCGTTTCGGTA
>CAZAON010000405.1:0-1962 GCA_964486655.1 uncultured Flavobacteriales bacterium | reverse complement strand
AGATCGGGAAGTTACCCATAAAGTGCATTAACATTGCAGCAAGCAAACCTAAAATGAATTTATTACCAAGCTTCCTAAGCGCCAGCGATGTCATGGCGCCGTGTATTATGCAAACCATAAACCTTTCATTCAGAAAACCGGTAAAATAGTACCACGGCATATTGGCAAATTGTTGGCTGGAAGCAATGAAATTACCAACAAGCCAAATTTCGCCAATACCAAAACCCAGCCCAAGAGCCATGGCTGCTGTAACAAAGTTATCTTTATTTATTCTTTTCCTGAAGAAAGGGAAAATAAGCGGAAACAGTTTTGCAGGTTCTTCTGTTATTGGAGCGTAAAAATTTTTCACAAATCCGTATATATTTTCATGTGAGCCAAGTAATAGCTTAAATGCTCCATCAACCAATGGCAGCCTGATAAGATAAAAAGCAATAAACGCCATTGGAAGCTCTATTAAAAATAAAAATAAAAGAAGATCCCTGTCTTCTTTCCTTGAGCGCCATTTAATGAAACCGCCAATAAGAAGAACAGCTATGATTGATGTGATTAATGATGTAACATATATCTGGTGCATAAGTTGAGAATTAAATTATCATCAGACTATAGAGTTTTAAGAAAGTAAATGTTTTGCAAGAAATTTTTCCATAGCTTCATAGAAATCAAACCTGTTTTCCTGGTTCTGGAAGCCGTGACCTTCATTATCTTTAACCATGTATGGAACGTCAATTCCTCGTTTTTTCAATGCTTCAACCATTTGGTCAGCTTCGTTGATGTTTACCCTGGGATCCTTTTTACCCTGCGCAACAAATAACGGGGCTTTAATTTTATCAACATGAAATACCGGGGATGACTCTTCCAGAAGTTTTGCATCTGTTACAGGATTTCCGACCATTTCATACAGCATTTCTAAATAAGGTTTCCAGTAAGGCGGTATTGATTTCATGAATGTGAACAGGTTTGAAACACCAACATAATCAACGCCGGCAGCGTAAAGATCAGGGGTAAATGTCAGCCCGGCAAGTGTTGCATAACCGCCATAACTTCCGCCATATATTGCGATCCGTTTTGGATCAGCTATACCTTCAGCAATAAGCCAGTTAACCCCATCGGTTATATCATCCTGCATTGTCCTGCCCCATTGTTTAAATGCTATTTCCCAGAATTTCCTGCCATAACCTACTGAACCGCGGTAATTCATTTGTAGTACTGCATATCCGCGGCTGACTAAAAATTGCACTTCCGGATTATATCCCCAGCCATCCCTTACCCAGGGTCCACCGTGTGGATTTACAACCACAGGAAGATTTTTGTGTTCCCTTCCTTGTGGAAGTGAAAGATAACCGTTAATGGTCAATCCATCCCTGCTTTTATATGTAATTGGCTTCATTGATGCCATTTCATTTTCATTTATCCACGGGCTTACATCAGAAATTTTTGTAAGTTTATCGGTATTTTTAATGTAGATATAATTACTACCCATTGAGCGGTCACTATAAGTTCTTATCACATAAACGTTTTCATCATCATCCATATCAGTTATTACAATTTCATATCCCGGCAGTTCTGATTCAAGCTTACTGAATATCTGTTTAATCTCATCATCAAGAAAAATCTTTTCACGCTTCCATGTGGTATAACTGATAGATGTAAGTACCTTTCGTTTTTTTGAATGTCCTAAAGTTGTAACATCAACATCGGGATGTTCGAATAATACTTCCAATTCTTTGTTATTTTTAATATCATACTTTACAATTGCGCTTTTATCCCTGCCTAAGTTAGTAGATGCGTAAACATATTTATTATCAAAAGTGAACAATAACGGGATAAGTGAATCTTTGAAACTTGTTGTCATTACATTCGTAAAATCTCCCTGCTCATTATCTCTATACATAATACTGCTGTTCACTCCGTCTGTTGTAATTGCAATTCTGATTTTACCATCGTGATCAGTGATCCATTTAG
>CAZAON010000404.1:0-19180 GCA_964486655.1 uncultured Flavobacteriales bacterium | reverse complement strand
CAATGATTGATATTAAATGGGTTTTACAAGTTAAATGTCACTACAAATATTATTACTTTACTTAAGGGAACCTTTATATTTTTCCTCGTAATTCTCTACTGCAGCCCCAATTGTCGGATGAAATATATCAGAACCAAAGACGTGTAATATTTCAAATTTTTTTAATTTGTCTTTTACAGGATCTTTTAATTCGGCAAAATGTAATTCTATTTTATTTTCTGCCAACACTTTTTGCAGATCGGTTAACATGTCGGCAGAAGTAATATCAATACTTGTGACGGGTTCAGCGGCAACAACGATTCGTTTAACGGGAGTAGGAGAATTGGAAATGGCTTTTAATATCTGCTCGTGGAAAAATTCGGCATTCGCGAAAAACAACGGAGCATCCCAGCGAAAGAGGACCAAACCCGGAATCAGCTCCGCATTCGGATAACGTTTTACATCATGAAAGCCGCGTATTCCTTCTACCTTGCCCAGAACCGTGAAATGCGGACGCCATCCATCCCATAAAAATTCGATCACCGCAATTACAATGGCAATTCCGATTCCCTCTATAGCGCCGAGGACAGCAACACTCATGACACATACAATTGAAAGCCAGAATTCCCATCTCTGTATCCTGTATATTCGCCGGAGATCACGAATTTCAATAAGTCCGATTGCAGATGCAATAACGACAGCCGCTAAAGTACTTGTTGGCAAATTTTTCAATAGATCGGCTCCAAAAAACAAAAGCATTGAAACCGCGATGGCGCCAACGATTCCTGTGAGTTGAGTTTTAGCGCCGGCCGCTTCGGCGACCGGAGTGCGTGATGAACTGCTGCTTATCGGAAATCCCTGAAAAAATCCCGTAGCAAAATTTGCAGCTCCCAATCCAATCATTTCCTGATTCGGATCAACATAGCTTTTGGTTTTAATAGAATAAATTCGTGATAATACACTCGTGTCGGCGAATGAAACCAACGCAACAGTAAAACCACCAATTACAACAAATTTTAAATCAGCGAAACTAATTTCAGGAATCGAAAAAGACGGCAGTCCAACGGGAAGAGACCCTAAAACTGAAATCCCTTCTGTTCGACTCAGATCAAAATAACCTACAACGATCGTTGATACAACTACTGCAAATAATATTACCGGTATTTTCTTAAATCTTTTGAAAAGTAAAATAAAAATAAGTGTTCCTGAACCTATCACAAACGCGGTGTAGTTTATTTGATTCTGCATGATTGAATCAGCGATCTGAATTAAATTACGTATCGGGCCGGTGCTTTCAATAGAAAAACCAAACAGCTTGGGAAGCTGACTAATAATAACAGTGAGAGCAATGCCATTCATATATCCGTATCGAATGGGTTTGGATAGTAATTCTGTAATGAATCCCAAACGAAACAGACCGGCGAGAATACATACTATTCCCGATACAACAGCCATCATTCCCGCTAATGCAATTGCCTTTGAAGGATCATCAACAGTAAGAGGGATAAGCACGGCAAGAATAATGGCAGCCAGTGATGAGTCCGGACCCAATACCATTATCCGGCTCGGACCAAATAATGCATATGCCAGGAGGGGGATGATCGTTGCGTAGAGGCCATAAATTCCGGGCACTCCGGAGGCTTCGGCGTAAGCAATACCAACCGGAACAAGCATGGTCGTTAGAACAAGTCCGGCGGTAAGATCATTGGCCAGCCAGCTTCTTTGATAATTTGAAAAAGTCTGTAATCCGGGAAACCAGTGCTTCCATCCATAAAGATTTGGGGAGGCGGATGGCCAGACGCTGTCTTTGACGCCATTATTTTGTGATTTCCGGGTTTTCATAAGTTCATTAAACAAATCTGCACAGAAATATCAGAAAAATTAAAACAGAAACAGAATTCATTTTAACGAGTAGGCTTACAAATGAGCTAAAATGCAGGCAGTAAATTCATTTAATTGTAAAATTCCGTTCTGGTTAATTCCAATTGCCTCAAATTCCATTTGTTTGTAATCAGATAATTGCTATTTTTATCAACTTTCGACCCCTTAATCACTGCTGCGAATTATCTGTTATTTTATATTTCGAATGAAAAAAATATTCCTTTTCCTGTTTTTGATTTTTTCAAAGCAGCTGTCTGCGCAATGCCATTATGAATGGGCACAATGGACGAATCAGGGAAGTACGGATACTGCAGTAGCCATGTTGACTGTAAACGGAGCGGTTATTAATATGACTATGACAGCCAATTTCAATTTTGATTTTACTCCAGGAATTTTCAATTATCCGGTGTTTAGTCCTTATGCGAATATTCCCGCAAACGGAATTGTGCCTCGTACAACATGGGCGGCGGGCTTAGGAGGCCAGACGACAATGTGTTTTTCGCAGCCGGTTGTCAACCCCGTACTTTTACTGGCCTCAGTAGGAAGTGTTCCGATTCCTGTTTCGCTGAATTTCTCAACTCCATATAATCTGGTTTTTGATGGCGGCGGAAATACATATCCAAATTCAACAACAATAAACGGAGCCGAAGGAAATTGCATTATTGAATTTCCGGGAACATTTACATGCGTAACTATATTTTCGACCACATTAGAATTCTATACGAACATCACATGGGGAGTAAGAAATCCGCTGACATCGGCATTTACAGCCGCCAACCAATGTCAAAACAATTCGGTTTCGTTTACAAACACTTCAACAATAAATTCGCCGGGAACAATCATTGCATATAACTGGGATTTCGGTGATGGTACACTAGACACGACCGCAAATCCCGTGCATAGTTATTCCACCACCGGAACATACAATGTTCAGTTAGTAAGCACTTCGAATAGTTTTTGCACGGATACTTTTTCAACCACGGTAACAGTGTATCCGTCTTACAATATTAATAATCCCGTCAGCATATGCAGCGGCCAATCATATACAATAAACTCGCACACATATTCAGCCACAGGAACGTACTATGATACTTTGTCTGCAGGATTAGGCTGCGATTCAATTATTACAACTCAATTAACAGTAAGCCAGGCTGTCAACAGCACAAATCCTCAGACCATTTGTTCGGGAGGCAGCTACACTTTCAATTCACACACCTATACGACAGCGGGAAATTATTACGATACACTGTCAACTACCGGGGGTTGCGACTCGATTATAAATACTCAGCTAACGGTTAATGCAGCAGTAAGTGTAAATAATCCGCAGACATTATGCGGAGGAGGAAGTTATACTTTCAATAATCATGTATATACTACGACGGGAAATTATTATGATACTCTTACTGCCGTTTCCGGTTGTGATTCGGTAGTCGTTACTCAATTAGTTGTAAACTCAGCTACCCCGACCAATAATCCACAGGCTATTTGTCCGGGCGGATCGTACAGTTTCAATTCTCATATTTATTCTTCTTTGGGAAATTATTTTGACACACTTCAAACGTCATCGGGATGTGACAGTATTATACAAACAACGATAACAATAAGTCAGTTGCCTGCGGTTACATTTGATCATCCTGCTGATATTTGTTTCAACGATCCGGCGTTCGCGCTTGACTATGCGACACCTGCGGGCGGAATATACAGCGGACCGGGAATTGTGAATAATATTCTTGATCCTAAATCAGCCAATGTCGGATTGCATTATCTGACATATTCATATACCGATCCGGGAACAAGTTGTGTGAATACAGTACTTGAAAATATTACGGTGAGACCTGCACCGGTTGCACATATGTCTGTTACACCGAAAAAAGCCGAACTTGTTGATCCAAGAATTACCTATATTGATTTGACACAGGGGAATGTTTCCGCTATTTGGGACTTTGGCGACAATAATACATCGACAGATGTAACCGGTTTTCATTTATATAATGACACCGGGCATTTTCAGGTTAAATTGATAGTAACAGACGCTTATGGTTGTATGGATACAACATATGCAACTGTTTTTATTGACGGGAAATTTGAATTTTATGTGCCGAATGTATTTACTCCGAATGGCGACGGAATAAATGACAGCTTTTCAGGAATTGGAGTGGGAGTGGACGAATATGTGATGAAGATTTTTGATCGCTGGGGTAAAGAGGTATTTGAAACAAAAGATCTTTCTGTTCCGTGGTCAGGTAAAAATGTTCCCGGCGACACATATGTTTATAAGATAAATCTTATGGATGTATTCGGAAGTGATCATGAGTATGTGGGGAAGGTTTCGGTGGTTAGGTGAAATTTAACTGATTTTTTTAAGCGAATGCTATTGGGTTCCTGTAACTAAGTGATTTTATTTTACAATAAGTTAAATAGTATACAATATTAAGAATCTGAAAAACTTATTAAATGGAATACTGACTTTTCAATATCCAAAAAAACAATTCGATGAAACTGAAAGTCCGGTGTTACGACTTCAAAAGCTTAATCAGCTTCTTCTCTTCTTTACAGATAAATACCATGTAGTAAACACCAACAGGCAATTGATCAAGATCTTCCAAAACGATATAATCGGATGCATTGGGTTCGAGTTTACCTTCGCGAATAATAGAACCGGTCTGACTCATCAGAGAATAATTTACATCATCATCGGGCAATGAAAAAGAGAAAGAAATTCTGTTGCTAAACGGATTAGGACCGAATTCTTTGACGGCAAAACCCTTGTTGACTTTTGTGAACTTTACAAAGTCAGGTTCAAATGTTTTTGTTGTGCCGTCATAATCGGTTTGCCTTAGCCTGTAATATGGCATTGAAAAATCAGGGTTAGCGTCAATATAGGAATATGAAATATCGATTGTGCTGTTACCGCTTCCGTTTTCTCTTCCAACTTCAATAAAATCGATTCCGTTTGCGCTACGTTCAATAGTGAAGTATGAATTATTAATTTCCGAAGAGGTAACCCACTCAACCTTTACAGCTTCGTTTTCGAAGGAAGCCTTGAAACTTTTCAATTCAATTGGCAATACACCGGTGTTGATTGTAATCGGGCGGGATACGAAGTTCTTTCTTGAACAAGCGTCCGTTACTGTGCAAATCAGATTCCCTGTTGTGGTTGAAGAGACGACAGGGGCTTTAAAGTAAGTACTTGCGCTGGATGCATTTCCAAATGTACCACCGACTGTACTTGTCCATGCATAAGTATAACCGGGTGATCCTCCGGTAACCGAAACTGAAACATTGCTGCTGTCATAACCGATTAATGCAGAAGGTGAAGATTGCGCGGTGAAAGAAATTTGCTTTCTGATACCGGCTAAAAGAATAAAGTTAAAAAATGCACGTTGGGCGGCAACTTTTTCGGCAGTAGAGCCGGAACCTGTTAAATCATGCCCTGCTTCATACATAGCATATCCATTAGTTGTATCTCCATAGGCCGGCCCATAGACCATTTTAGCTCCGGAACTAGTACCACTACCATCAGATGTTACGACCAATAATTTTGTAGAAGATAGCCAGGCTCCGGTCGATTTCGGTACATACCATGTTTCTGAACCTGATGTCGTTGCCGCGTTCATTGGTCCCATAAACTGCATGATGGGGTCAGTTGGATAATAATGTGTAATTGGAGTGGTCGGATTACCGGCATGTGTTTCATTCGACCCGGGCAAACATTTATTGTTACTATAGCACATCAACCCGTTGGTACTTAGAAAATTTAATTGTTGAAATGGGGAGGATGTGTTCTTTACCCCTTCTGTTACGCTCACCGCATGACATTGCATCCATATGAATGATTTTGCAACAGTTGCCAGATTATACAAATATCCATGAGTAGACCAGTCGGGATTGCCATGCGGGTTTGCCCACATGTCGTGGCAATAAGTAAGAGCGGAAGGAGTCCCAATCTCATATCCGCTGGAAGGAATCATTGCATTATCAAAATAATCCGTAATGATATCATCATTGTGAGAAATATCATCAATAATTAATTTCGGCCACACAGTCAGAGTAGCATATACGGGAAGGCTGAGAGTTGAAACCGAATAATTTCCTAATACCCCCTGCCCTGTCCAATAAGTGATTCTTGTAGCAACAGCGGTTGATATATATTCTTTTGCAATAACAAAAGGTCCGCCTTTATAGGTAACACCATTATGCACAAAGTCAGTTCCGTCTTTAATTTTTGTTGGTTCAATTATCCACTTAATGGGAACCTTATAATTAACCATAAGGTCGTATATCATTCCATATGGTTTTAGTCCTGTACTGTAAGTAGCAGGTGTGTTCCCCATATTAATAATAAAAGACCCTGTGGTGATTGATTCAGTCGCCGCATAAACTTTTACCGGAGCGCCCACATTGAAATAAAATATAAAAGCAAAAACAAGTATTGCCGGAAAAATAAAGCCGATAATAACCCATTTAAGTGTTGTACGCAGCCGAAGTCTCGGTCGTTGTTTTGTGTGCATTCTCAAACGAAAAAGTGAATATCGCCCGAAAAATAACCCTTATTTCTTTCCAAATACGATTTGGAAAAAATAAGTTGTTCATGTTCAAATGCTCATAACTACGGGCTTTAGGGCGATTTGGCTACTTTTCAATTACCAGTTTGGAGTATCCAAACACACCGTTTCGCTCATAAGCTAAAATATAGACTCCGGGTTTTAGATTAGAATTTATTTCTGTTTCAGGCGATTTTAGCAAGAAATTAAGCAAAATCCTGCCATCAGTCGAATAAATTTTAACCCTCGTTTCCGGACTATTTTGTTTGATAACAAATTTCCCACGGCTCGGATTTGGAAAAATGTTCATTTCGGCAGCATGAATTTCATTTACGGTCGTTGCCGGATTCACATTAAAGTTTACAACAGTGTCGATAACCGGCAGGGATCCAAAAGCACAGGGAAAACCGCTACCGGTTAAAAGAGTATAAGCAAAGGAGTATGTGCCTATGGGCAAAGTCTGGGGCGGAATAATTAAAGTATCGTAATCGGTACAAATAACCGTTAGCATTCCGATGCAATGTGTACCCTGGGCCTGAATTATGCTGCCACTGATACCGGTCAGGGTCGTTGTTCCGTCGCATCCTCCGCTGGGAAATACGTTCTCAATGATAATAACAATCGTATCTGCAGTTGTGGGCTGTGCCGGGGCAATTGTAATTGAATTCACCCATTGGGCTGAGACATTTGTATAGAATACAATGGATAGCAGTATGAGACTAAAGTATTTCATTGTAAAGTAATTTTCATGATTTTCAATACTAAGATAAATAAAAAGTAGAAACCGGTAAATCATATAATACTGAAAAAGCAATATAAATGTCGTAAAATAATCAGGGAATCCGGCAATCACATCCACCGTTTACTTACGATTTATTTATACCGTATCGTAAAACGTATTTTTACAAATCTCTAGTTGACTCGTTGCGGATCTGTGTTTTTATCCCCAGAATATACAAAATGAATTCTACATTGTATATTTACTGCCATCGAAATATAACTATGACCTTCTTAAATAGAATTTTTGCATTTATTTTAACTCTCTCTGTTACTTACTCAAATGCTCAAACCGGTTGCACCGACTACCAGGCGACGAACTACGATCCAACTGCGGTTACCAATGACGGCAGTTGTGTTTATCCGTTCACAACATTACCACTTACATTCAAATGTCTGATCGATTCGGCATTACTATTCGAATCATCCGGAATAGGAAACCAGGATAATAATTTCTGGACTCATATCGACGATTCCGATAATTCAATTTACAGGATTGATACTTTATCCGATTCAATTTTTCAAAAAGTAACAATAAACAATTCTTCAAATTATGACTGGGAAGATATTACCACCGACAGTACTCACATTTACGTGGGTGATGTCGGAAACAATGACGGCAACCGTACGAACCTTCGCTTTTACAAAATATTAAATTCAGATATAACACCGGGTTCTACGACTGTTGATGCAGGTCGAATAAATTTCAGCTACTCCGATCAGGTCGATTTTACCGTAAATCATAATCATCACTACTATGATTGCGAAGCATTCTTTTATATGAATGACTCTATACATATGTTTACGAAAGGCTGGGTGAACAAATGGACAAAGCATTATGTTCTTTCGGCTGATACGGGTACTCATGTCGCTCAACTGGTAGATAGTTTCGACGTTGCCGGATTAATTACCTCTGCTGCCATTCAGGGAGATAGTCTGGTTGTACTGCTCGGACTGAATTTTTCCGGAGGACTTAGTTCATTCGTATGGATGTTTTATGATTTTGAAGGATCAAATTTCTTCAGCGGCAATAAGCGGAGGTTTTATTTAGGAAACCCGAACATAATCGGTCAAGCAGAAGCTATATGTTTCAAGGATACAAATATGGGTTACATCACCAATGAAGAATTAGTGGCTCCTGCTCAAATCCGTCAGTTTAACCTCAATCCATATCTCATTCCTCCTCCACCTCCTCCTGTAATGACGTCATCTGATACGAATATACTTGTGAGTGTGAAGGCTTGTAATGATACCGGCTCAGTTACATTTACAATAACAAATTCAACGGCTTCGAACGGGCATAATCTAAATGTATCTATAGGGAATTTCCCTCCGCATGTTACAGCTAATCCGCTTTCAGATACTCTTGCTCCCGGAGATTCGGCCATCTTCACGCTTCATTACGGATCAGGATCTTATAGTTCGGGTGATTATGTCTCGAATATTTCTCTTCTTTCGAACGACCCGCTTAATCCGTTTCAGAACATAACACTTCAAATGTTTGTCGACAGTAATCCATGCATGGATTATACATACTTAACCGACACATGCACAGGATTTACAAATTTCTATTCCACTTCCATAAATACACCAACAAATTATTACTGGGATTTTGGTGATGGCGACACTGCAAGCGTGGCAAATCCATTTCATTCATATACTTCGAATGGAAATTACAATGTCAGACTCATTGCATGCAACTCTGCCGGCTGTGATACTGTCGAACAGAATATTCAGGCTCAGTTAAGAGGACCGAAGTCTGCATCCTGTTACCCGAATACACAGGCTTATTGTTGCGGGAGAGGAATTACCTATTTCAGGCTGACCGGTCCGGGTGGAGATGCCGTTTTTAAAACTTCAAATGACGCTATTGATGGTTACGAAGATTTTACATGCTCCGACTCTGGTTACATGATAACCAGCAATCCGTATACTGTTACCTGCATCACCGGCACAACCGACTCTGAATTTCTGAAAATATGGCTGGATATGAATAATGACGGAACACTGGATTCAATTTCCGAGGAATTATTCAGCAGCCTGGATACGGTTCCACCTGTACACCACGGAACATTGACAATTCCGGCGCTGCCAACAAATGTTTATGGAGTTCCGTTACGAATGAGAGTGGCATCAGATTATCAGCAGATTCCGCAACCCTGCCTGAATCCTCAATCGGGACAGCATGAAGATTATTCCATCACTGTGAATTTTTCGGTCGGACAAAATGAACACATCAATAAAAACGGAGTTGATATTTATCCTAATCCGTTTAAAGACTTCATAGTCATTTCAAACAATTCCGTAAATAGTTATTATTACTTGAAAATATTTTCATTAACGGGAAAATTAATTTTGAACTCAAAAGTAATGAATGATCGTACCCTCGACTTATCGGCACTTGATACAGGAGTATATTTCGCAGAATTAAGTTCAGATAATTCTATTGTCCGCATTAAGATTATTAAACAATAAAGTGAGTTGAAATTACATTTTAATTAAACCACACCGCATATCCCATCCTGCGTAAATCCCAGGCAAGTTTTGCTTCCATTTTCAGAGCTTCATCTCTTGTCATTTTTTTGAGATTAATTTCATTGTATAGAGTCGGGCGTAAGTAGGATCCATACTTATGTACAATGTTTGCGGACAATTTGTGGCCCTTTTTATTTCTGTATCCTGTTTTATGTTGTTCAAATCTTTCGGCCGGAGTTTTACTCGTCATGCCGACATACAGACATTCCCGAACACCATTATATTGAGGATTTGCTGCACGAAACCGCCAGTCTTCGGAGAAAACCTTTTTCCTGAGTTCGATAACGTAAACCTGATATGGCACGGGTAAAACAAATTTGATGATAAATTATACGAGCTATGGGTACAAAAGTTATAATAGTCCGCTATAAAAAGAAAGTCGCTTCAACTTATGCGTTGAAGCGACTTTGATTTAACTATTTGAGTTTTGTTAAAAATACAATCTGTACATTATGTTAGGAAAGAATCCAAACTGTTTAGTATAGCCGACATTGCCTTCAATCTTTTCGTCATAATATTCTGTTAACTTACCCTGAGCATTTGTGATATTATTAAGAGTGAGAAATAATTCATGAGTAACCGTTTGCTTATTCCATTTATAACTGGCTGATAAATTTACCTGGTAAATATCTTCAATATCCTTTTCATAAGCTTTCTTATAATCCCAGAACTTATTGGCGGCGGGATCAACGGCCAGATTTCCATTTGCATCTCTTAAAAGCGGAATATATTTCTTTCCTCCGCCGAAAAACACTTTCGCATTTAAATTAAGCGTCTGGTTTTTCTTTTTCCCGCGATGAGCAAATTCTTTACCGACTAAAAAATTTACCAGATATTGACCATTGTACTGAGTATTTCTTTCAACGCCATCAAGTGCCTTATACTTTGAACTATACAATGAAGCATTTGCCAGATAGTAATATCCCCTATTGAAAAATCTTTCAATCGTAAATTCCACGCCGTAGTTTTTTCCGGTTCCCTTATTTACCAATTCAACATATCTGAAATCTTTTCCTTCATTAATTGTTGCATAGTAGCTTGTATCATTATTTTCTACCGGTAAATTATATAGATTTTGATAATACGCTTCGATTTTCACCCTTAAATTCTCACCGATTCTTTTTTCATACCCTAGTATATAATGATCCGCTTTTAACAAGTCAAGATTCTTATTCGGCTCCGTCAAACTGCCATCGGGCTGCTCGACTTTAGCAAAATAATTATGTACACTTTCCATAGTACTATGTTTTCCGTAACCGGCACTGAAAATATTTGAAGAATTCAATTGCCAGGTCAAAGCAATTCTTGGCTCTATGGTGCTTTTTTTGTTATACAGAACATTCATGTTGTGAACTCCTGCTACAACTGTGATGTTATCATTAAATCTGTGTTTCCAGCTTACATAATTACTTAACGTACTTATATTGTCATTAAAATCGGTTAGCGTTTGCAAATTGTTTGTTGAATCTGTAACCTGACCCTGATTGTAATCATATCCATGAATGGAGTATTTTGAACCGGCCTGAAATGTGTTTTTCGCATCTAACTTATTGTTATAGTTGATTGCTGCCCGGTAAGTTGAATTTTTAATTCTGCTCTGATAATCGAGAATTTTATCCCCAACCGAATCCCTTAAAAAATCATTTTGTTCATCATATATTTTTGTAGTCTTTACTTTATATATATCATCAGAAATTCCTTCCTCAGAATATGATAATGTCGTTTTTATATAACTTTTGTCACTCAAATTAATCATGTGGTTTATTCCATAATTCGAAAGGTAATTGCTCTTGTCATAATCCTCAGTCATATCAGATGTAATTGTTTCATTCCCCGGAGTGGCGATCTTATCTGCCCTGATGTCTTCAAGTGAAGCACTACTCAGGCCCCTTAATCCGAAAGCGGAAAACACACCGGCATTTTTTGTAGGCAGAACGACTTTAAACGCTCCATCCTGGTAATCAAGTGTACCATCAAGATCAATAATCCCAATATTATTAAGCAAAGAAACAGTAGAGTATCTGTAATTGACAAGAAATGAACCTCCATACCCCTTTTTAAACGGCCCTTCAACCGTTAAGTCAGTTCCCTGAATTCCCACACCAATAGCAGTCTCAACTTTTTCATTATTACCGGTTCTCAGCTTAACGTCATAAACTCCGGATAATACATCGCCAAATTCGGGTGAAAAAGCTCCCGTTGAAAAATCAGAAGTTGCTAGCAAACTATTGTTTAATGCACTAACTCCTCCTTCAACTGAATTCTGATCGGCAAAATGAGTTGGATTTGTAATTTCAACTCCTTCCATCCTCCATTGAACGTATTTGGGTGAATTACCTCTTACGATAATATCATTCTGACCATTCTGAGAGGATGTAACCCCGGCAAAATTTGATAATATTTTAGATGGATCGTCCAATCCACCGGCATAACGCTTTGAATCCTCCAGTGAAATAGAACGGGTGCTTATGAGTGACATGTCATTGATAGCCTCCCCTTTGCTTTTATATGCCTTGATCTCAACTTCATTTAATTTTAAAACTGATTCCTGCATAGTAAGTTCTAAAACCTTCTCCTTTCCGGAATTAATTTCAATGTCAGGAATCGTTTTACTTTCATAACCGAGAAATGATAACTTCAACGATATTCTACCAACAGGCACTTTCTCAATTCTGAATTCGCCTTTTACATCTGTTGAAGCTCCAATACTAAGATCAGAACTTAATTGAACAACTGCTCCAATAATGGGAAGTTTACTGTCGGCATCCACAATGGTGCCTCTGACAGTTTGATTTAGATTCTGACTACTCACCTTGCCTGTAAGTATTGCGAATAGCAGGGAAATGGCAATAAGATTTTTCATTGGTCTGTGTGATTAATTGTTTGTTTATTCTGCAAAAGACCATTAATGAGGGCTGAACTGCAACCGAACTATGCAATCCGTGAAATGGTGTCTGCAAACCATTGTTTTCGGTCTGCAAAATCTTTGAGAAATCGCCTTATACCTTGAATTATCCCTGAATTCGAAAAATTTTCCCCGGAATGAAAGATTTTAGCAACGGAGATTGGACAAAATAAAACCTATAAAAAGAATAAATCCAAATCCGAGCATTTTAGTCGCAAAAGCATAATCCAATGAATGCTCGAAATTTTCAGGCCCATCCCATAAATCCTTAAATGATTTTCTAAATCCGACAGCAATCCACCTGACTAATGTCCCAAAAAATTTTACAATAGTAGACCCTGTAGAATTAAACATCCCTTATTTTTTTTAAAAAAATTACTTGCTCAAAATATGAGCATGTTCAGATTCTATTATTAATGATTTGAAAAAAAATCTCGCGATATGTTTCGGAAATCGGGATAATCTGATCGGCAATTTTTATCCGGCTCCTTTCTATTGATTCAATTTTGTTAATTCCCACCATATACGATTTATGGACTCTGCAAACCTGACTGGCCGGAATGATTTGTTCCAATTCTGAAAAATTCTGAAGAGTCATTATCCGTTTATTTACGGTGTGAATTCTTCTGTAATCTCTCATGCCTTCTATAAATAAAATATCTGAAATATTAATTTTCTCCAGACGGTTTTCGGTTTTAATAAAAATAAAATCCGTTTGCAACTCAGGTTTCGATTGGGCCATACTTTCCTGAGCTTTGCTAACTGCTTTTAAAAATCTCTCAAATGTAAATGGCTTTAAAAGATAATCGGTTACATTCAATTCATATCCTTTTATAGCATACTCCTGGTATGCTGTTGTAATAATGACCTGACTTTCAATTTTGGAACTTTCAAGCAGTTCGATTCCTGATAATTCATCCATATTGATATCCAGAAACAACAGATCAACTTTACTGGATTTTAAATAAGAGAGCCCATCCAAAGCATTATCAAAAGTTCCGGTTAAATTCAGGAATGGAATTTTTTCGACAAAGCCTTTTGTCCTCTGCATGGCCAGTGGTTCATCTTCAATTATTATACAGGTAAATTTATCCATTTCTTATGGTCAAATGTACATTATAATGATCAGTTTCCCTTATGATTTCTAAAGTATGTCTCTCCGGATATATCAGTTTCAGTCTTTTCTGTATGAGCTCATTTCCCAAACCATTATTTTCCTGTTTTACTTTTCTGTTTGGATCGAATTTATTCTCACATACAAAGATCATTGATTCCGTATTTATGAAAATCTGAACTTTAATTGCATTATCAATTTTCTTATTGGTAGTATGTTTAAAAGCGTTCTCAATGAATGGAATGAACAGCATGGGGGCAATTAATTTTGTACCAGGTGTACCATTAACATGAAAGTTCACGTAACTCTGATTAGCCGTTCTGATTTTTTGAAGTTCAATGTATTTTTCTATGTATTCTATTTCCTTTTGTAATAATATTAAATCAGATTTTGTTTCATATAACATAAAACGTAAAATGTCTGATAGCTTATTCAAATAGAGTGAAGCTTCAGACGGGTCTTTAATAAGCAAAACATCTATATTATTAAGGGTATTAAAGAGGAAATGAGGATCAAGTTGGGCTTTTACAAGAGCCATTTCAATTTCATGATTTTTTTGACTTAATTCTTCCCTGATCTTAATTTCCTCAAACCAGGTAATGAACCCTTTAATGACCAAAGCAACTGTTCCGGAAATTGTGGCGATTATAGTCATTACCATGATCACTCTGACTGCTGTTGACCGGCCGTTTTTCCCGCCATTATCCATATCAATCATAAGTCCCGATTCGATAAAAAATCTTATCAAAATATAACCAAGTATTGCCGCTGATGTTGAAATCAATAACCCATAAAATATTGAGCGAATAAATAACTTCCTTTTAAGATACCTTGGAAATACCAGAAAATAATAGCTGTAAAATGTAATTACAGAGGGGAAGAATGCGAAAGTAAAAATACTTTTAAAGGCATTAATGATACGGGCCGATTGATCGGCTCCCTGAATGCTGTTCCTGTAAAAAACACTTACCATAATTACGATTAATAATATATAACACATCCAAAAACCGATATGTAAAAAAACAACGATTGATTTTTTCATACTTTACCATTTTGCGTTTTGAGACGTCAAAATTGAGCTGTTAAGTTACAATATGGAAATATACTATTCAAAACGGGGATATTTGTCTGCAAAATTGATAAAACACCCGAAATCAATTTCTGAATTAAGGATAAATATAGGGCACCTCTAATATTCCTTGTCAATTCCCAAAGCTGCTCTCTATCTACCAATCACTATTGACCCGATAATATCGGGTTTCTGAAGAATTCTCAAAAGTATCCGCAAGGCGGATTATACTTCCAGATAAGAATCGGGACTCTTTCTTATTTTTAAATGAGAATGATATAAAAACAAGACATGTAATTTGCCTATTTCTCTTTAACAATCTTTAGGAATTGATTTTAATACCAGACTAATTCATAAAATATCTTTGTTAATAAGAAGATAAATTATGAAATACTTTATTGCACTTCTACTAATAATAAACATAAAACTAAATGCTCAAACCGGAAATTGGATCTGGCTCAGAGGGTCAAATATAAATGATGCCGAAGGACATTACGGAACTAAGGGTGTTACTGATTCACTGGATGATCCATCCGGAACATGGCAACCGGTTTTCTGGACCGATCTGAATGGAAATTTTTGGTTGTTTGGCGGAATCAGAACAGAGCCCGGATTCGGATATACATCGGACATGTGGAAATACGATCCGTTAATTAATCAGTGGACATGGATGCACGGTGATAATTCCACAAACGGACAGGGTGTTTATGGAACAAAAGGCGTTTCATCTCCTTTAAATATTCCGCCTGCCAGAAGTTATGGCTCTGCATCATGGGTCGATAGCCAGAATAATCTCTGGATGTATGGAGGAGTTAAAGATATTGGTCCGGGTAGTCTTGATGATCTCTGGAAATACAATACCACAACCAATGAATGGACATGGATGAATGGAAGCAATTCAACGAATGCAATTCCGGTTTACGGTACATTGGGTATCCCGGATCCGTTGAATACACCCGGACAACGAGCAGAAAATATGGCATCGTGGAGTGATAGCTCAGATAACCTTTATTTTTTCGGAGGTGAAACATCAAACAGTGGACAGAACAGTGACATGTGGCGATATTCAATTTCGACCAATCAATGGACTTGGATTAAAGGACCACAAACATCATATGATCAGGGATATTTCGGAATCAGGGGCGTTGAATCGCCTTTAAATAATCCGCCCGCACGATATGTTTTCGCCAAATGGAAAGATTTGAATGGAAACTTCTGGTTGTTCGGAGGTGAATCGGGAGGCGATGAAGTCAATGACATGTGGCGGTATAATCCGGTTACAAATAACTGGACATGGATGAACGGCGACAGTGTGGGTCTTTCACCCGGAATTTACGGAACAAAATGTACAGCGGGACAGCTTAACACTCCAAACGCACGTTCGTTTTCCAGTACAACGTGGATCGATTCGAGGGGGAATTTATGGTTATATAGTGGCGGATTTGGTTTCTCTACCGTTGATGGAACAAATGATCTTTGGATGTATTGTATTTCAACAAATGAATGGAAATGGATAACAGGTGATTCAGTAATAAATACTCCGGGAAGTTGGGGAACGCCCGGAGTTTCTTCACCGTCAAATACACCCGGACCAAGAGGTTGCGCCGCATCATGGAGTGATAACAACGGCGATTTGTATCTGTTCGGAGGAACTGGTCCGGGTTTTATTTATCCCTACAACGACATGTGGAAATTTGTGATTGACACTAACTGTGCGAGTTGCGCAATGACAACATCCATTCAAAATATTAAAGATGATGCTGAAATTAATATCTATCCGAATCCGGCCACAGATTATCTGATAATAAATACCTTATCAAATGATCCTCTTGAATTTGAACTTTACACCTTTAAAGGGGAAAAACTCTCTTTTGAAAGTTCAAAAATTTCAGATAATAATTATAAAATTAAACTGGAGGGTTTAGCTCCAGATGTTTATTTTTTGAAATTTAATTCCAAAAAAGGATACGGGTACAAGAAATTACTAATAAAATAATTTAATTTCTCTTGACTATTTGAAATCAATTATTCTATATTTGCCCCCGAAATAAAAAATACAATGTTAAACACAAGCACATATCAGATAAAACGCCACAATGGGATGCGGATTGCATCACTCATTGAGCCCGGTATGTGTTATCCGCTATAAATTCAGCGATTGATAAAGCATAACCCCGGTCTCGATAGTCCGGGGTTTTTTATTGCCCGATAATTATTTAATTCAAATCATTAATCTACAAATTAACCGGAAAGGAGGTTATTATGAGCGATTACAATTTAGTTGAGGAATACTTCCTCAAAGTAGAATCATTATTCAGAGATGGAGAGTATGCCAACGGTAAAAAACTGTTGGAAGAAATTCTTGATATGGAACCGGGTTATGGCCGTGCGCATAATCACCTGGGCTGGATATACTATGCGAAATTTGATGATTACAGAAAAGCCGAATATCACTACAGGCTTGCGATCAAATTCGCTCCTGACTATCCTTTTGGTTATATCAACATGTCTTACTTGCTTGTTGAAACGAGAAGATACGATGATGCGCGTGAGAATGCAACAGCCGCTTTGGAAGTTCCTGCAATCAACCGTTCGGTCATTTACAACGAACTTGGAAGAATCGAAGAATTAACGGGTAACTACAATTTAGCTATCCGTAATTACAACGATGCAATCAGGCTTTCATTAAGCAATGATCAAACGGCTGTCTATAATACAAATCTTGAACGCGTTAAAACAAAGGCGCGTTTATTCAGCCGTAAGTTCAATCTGTTCTGACAAGCGTGCGGAGGAAACTCTGCACGCTTTATCAATTCATTTGTGTCCAAGAATTTTCAAATGAGAATGGTATAATTACTTGGAAATATAATGTAAAAGAATTATGACATCGAATTTAACCCGCCATTAAAATTCACTAGCTCCCCGATTCATCCAGTTTCAATCCATACCAGAGAGAATTCAAATATGTGATTTCAGCAAGGATAATAATCAGCACACATGCTAAAAAATAAACTGTCTGCAATTGTGAGCCGATAAAAGCAAAGGTCAAAAATATAAGAGATGTCACGAATAAAGAGATACGAACTTTGTTCCTGATCAGATTCACTTTGCCGGGATACAAAAGCATTCCCATCATCATTGAAATACAAGCCGGAAAAACTCCTAATGCAAAACAAAAATTTCTATTCAGGGCTGCTAATTCAACCTGCTGTTTAAACATCAGAGAAAATGAGACCGCAATTATTCCGAGCGAAATCAATGCTGGGATGAATAGTATTTCAAGTAAGGTGGCGTTTACAAATCCGCCGACTGCATTTCTATTTGAAATTAATGTGAAAAAAATCCACCATAATGTAAATACAATTGAAAGTGACAATATAAAACCGGCAACAACGGAAATTCCCATTCCGGCAATTTCACTGAAACCATTTACAACACCTAAAACCACTTCGCCGAAGACAATAATTGTAAAAAGACCCAGTCTCTCTGTCATGCTTGGCGAAAGCGGAAGATCGAGTGAGTTACGTTTGAGAATTTTTGCCGCTATAAAAGGAGGTATATAATTAAGCAGAATGACAGAAAATAATATTACTGGACGATAATCGGGTGAAACAAACAGACTTATACCAAGTAATACCAGAGATAATAAAAACATTATGGTGTACGGTAAATTGTACTTGCGATGTTCTTTATCATAAATACCTACACTCCACCACAGGTAAGTAATGAAAATCTGCATCACAATAAAGACGATTGTAACGCCGTTCGAATATACATCATGCTCATGCCCGATCATGACTGAAAAAGCAGAAATGATTGCCATTTGCCACAAGGTCATTAATCTCGTTCTCAGACCCTGACTACCATGCAGGTCATGGTACAGACTTCCGTTTAACCATCCCCAGAAAATGAGAGCAAACAAACAGAAATATCCTATGAAAGATGGTAAATCAAAATGCAGGCAAAGCAAATGCGTGATTCGCGAAATTGCTATTACATAAACGAGGTCATAAAAAAGTTCGAGCCAGCTGATCTTGCGTTCTTCGAAATTAGGATCAAATTTTTTGGGTGGCCCCCACCAGAGGCTCGTATTGTGGTTCATAAATAGTTTTCACTTACAAAAGTAAATATAAATGAAAACGAAAAAAGAGAATTTATAATCTTACTGCTTCCACTTAATTGAACAACCAATTGCTTTAGTCTCCGTTAATGTGACGGGTTTTCCATTGATTAATTCATCAATTGCCGTTTCAACATATTTCTTATCGGCCTTTTCAGGTTCTTCGGTATTATTATCAATGGCACCGATATATTTTACAATCAGTTTGCCCTTTTCTTTGCTGAGCAAATAGACATGTGGTGTCTTTGTGGCGCCA
>CAZAON010000403.1:0-32544 GCA_964486655.1 uncultured Flavobacteriales bacterium | reverse complement strand
AATTTCGGGCCGGTTAAGAGAACTTGCCTTTTTGAAAGAGGCGAAAACATCGCAGGTAGTCTTTACGGAGAAGGAAACGAAACTTTATCTTTTTCTCGAAAGCAGGAAAGCGAGTCAGTTTGACGGAGTAATTGGTTTTTTACCTGATGAAGAAACAGGCAAATTAAATCTCACCGGCGAAGTCCATCTTAAACTTCAAAACGCTTTGCGTAGAGGTGAGGTAATTGAATTGAACTGGAAGCAACTTCCCGAACAGTCACAGGACTTAAAAGTACATGCTTTCTATCCGTTCCTGTTCAATACGAAATTCGGTATTGATGGAAACCTTGCTATCTTCCGAAAAGACACTTCATATATTATTGTAACAAAAAACCTGGGAATTCAATATGCACTGACCGGGAATAATTTCGTCAGGGGATTTGTAACTGACAAGGAGAGTAATCTTCAATCGACTGTCGGGCTCGAGAATATTACTACGCTTCCACCCTATGCCGATGTCAGAACCGTTTTTTACGGAGGAACCATTCATTATGAAAAACTGGACTACAGGCTTAATCCGACACGAGGCGTTGCTTTTGAAGCAACGGGTAGCAGAGGTAACAGAACCGTGAAAAAAAATTCGGGGATTAATGATGCAGTATATGACAGTATCACTTTGAACAGTGTCGTTTACCAGGGCGAATTTTATATCGACGTTTTTGTTCCTCTCGGAGGCAGACACGTTCTCGATCTGGGCAATCAGTCGGGCTACATTCAAAATCCTGAGCTCTTCGAAAACGAATTGTACAGAATAGGCGGACTTAAATCATTGCGAGGATTTGACGAGGAATCAATTTATGCTAGCGCTTATACAATAGGCAAAGCAGAGTACAGGTATCTTATAGAACAGAATTCTTTCCTCTTTGCTTTTTTCAATGCAGCCTGGTATAAAAATGAAAGTGTAAAAGCAAACATTCATGACACCCCGATGGGATTCGGAGCGGGAATCAATTTTGAAACGAAACTGGGTATTATGTCGGTAAGTTATGCACTTGGAAAACAATTTGACAACCCGGTTTATTTTAAAAACGGGAAGGTGCATTTTGGGATAGTGAATTATTTTTAGTCTGTCACAGAACTATTTTTTTTTCTCGGGAGAAGGGACTGAAGACTGAAGACTCCTATCTTCGCGCCATATGAAATTACAAAACGATTTGTTGCTGAGGGCTGCAAGGGGGGAAAAAACAGAACGTACTCCGGTCTGGTTAATGCGTCAGGCCGGCAGAATATTGCCTGAATACCGTGAAGTCCGAAAAAAATCAGGAGGATTTATCAATATGGTTCGGACACCTGAGTTGGCAGCAGAAGTTACAATTCAGCCTGTTGACATTTTAGGAGTTGATGCCGCAATCATTTTTTCCGACATACTCGTTATTCCTGAAGCAATGGGTCTTCCTTATCAGATCATTGAGAGCAAAGGTCCCTGGTTCGACAATCCGGTAAGAACTGAATCAGACATTAATAAATTAAAGATTACCGAAGGAGATGAACTTTCTTATGTATTCGATGCGATTTCACTGGTAAAAAAAGAATTGAATGGCAGAGTTCCGGTAATCGGATTTGCCGGTGCACCATGGACAATTCTTTCATATATGATCGAAGGCAAAGGCAGCAAAACATTCAGTGAAGCAAAGAAATTTCTCTATACTCAACCTGAACTTTCGCATAAACTACTTGATAAGATTACTAAGAGTACGATTAATTATCTGAAAGGTCAGATTGCAGCCGGAGCCGATATCGTACAGATATTTGACTCCTGGGCAGGCTCACTTTCTCCTGTTCAGTACGAAGAATTCTCATTCAGATATATCAATGAGATCTGCAATGCGATAAAAGAAGTGCCTGTTACGGTTTTTGCCAAAGGGGCATACTTTGCCAGAAAATCATTTGCAAATTCATCTTGTTCTGTAGTCGGACTTGACTGGAATATGGATATTGGCGAATCAAGAAAATTATGCGGAACGAAAACACTTCAGGGGAATATGGACCCCTGCCTGCTTTATGCAGACGATAAAATTATCGTCAGCGAAACCTGGAAAATGCTGAAGGAATTCGGTCCGACAAATTATATAGCCAACCTCGGTCACGGTTTATACCCTGACACTGATAAAGTAAAGGTTAAATTATTCATTGATACTGTAAAGAATTACCGCTTTTAAAAATAATTGCTATTCTTGTATAAGTTTACCTGACTTATTTAAAGCTTATTTTTAATGACCGTTACCGCCAGTAAGAAAGTAATTAATGCCTGGGCTCTTTATGATACTGCAAACTCTGCTTATTCGCTGGTAATAACCACTGCGCTTTTCCCAATATATTTTCATGCGCTGACTACTACTGCGGATTCATCGATGGTAAAATTTCTGGGCAGAACATATAACAGTGATTCGCTTCAGACCTACACTTTATCATTGGCATTCCTTGTGATAGCAGCCATTAATCCGCTCCTTTCATCAATTGCGGATTTCAGCGGAAGGAAGAAAAGATTCATGTTTTTCTTCAGCACGCTTGGGTCATTGTCCTGCATGTCTTTGTTTTTCTTTTCGTCCCTGAGTACATTATGGATCGGAATATTGGGTTCTATGCTGGCTGCAATCGGATATGCAGGCAGTATTGTATTCTATAATGCTTTTCTTCCCGAAATTGCATCGCCTGCAGATCAGGATAAAGTGAGTGCCCGGGGTTTTGCTTACGGATATACAGGTAGTTCCCTGCTCATGATTTTTTGTCTGACGATGGTATTATTTCCTCAATGGTATGGAGGAATTTCAGGTTCACTGGCCATGAGAGTTTCTTTTCTGCTGGTCGGACTTTGGTGGATGGCATTCGCACAGTACACTTTCAAAAACGTTCCGGAGACCGTCAATGTCCAGGGAAAAAGGAAACGGTATATTTTTAACGGATATCTTGAATTAAAGAAAGTTTGGATAGAATTAAAACAGACATCCCGTCTTAAATCATTTCTATTGGCATTCTTCTTTTATAACATGGGAGTTCAAACCGTTATGTATGTGGCGACATTGTTTGGAACCGGTGAATTAAAGTTAAATGCCGAAATACTTATAGTGGTCACCTTAATCATTCAGTTTGTCGCTATAGCCGGAGCCTTTTTATTTTCAAAACTTTCAAAGAGATTCGGGAATATTGCCGCACTTAGTATTGCGATTTTCATATGGGTTGGAATTTGTGTAGGAGCTTACTTCTGCGATAAGAAGTACGGAGTTGATCCACAGCAAATGTTCATCATCCTTGCTGCTTGTGTCGGATTGGTAATGGGGGGCATTCAATCACTTTCCCGCTCCACTTATTCAAAGCTATTGCCTGAAACTAAAGACCATGCGTCTTATTTCAGTTTTTATGATGTTTGCGATAAAATGGGTACAGTACTGGGAACATTTGTATTTGGTTACATCAATGAAATAACGGGCAGTATGAGAAGCAGCATAATACTTCTTGCTATCTTTTTCTTTATCGGTCTGTTTTTGTTACTTCGCATTCGGAAAGAAAAGCCATTGGAACCAACACTTGAATCAGAAACGGTATTGGCATAACGGTCTTAAAGATTTTTCCGAACTAATTCAGCCAGATTAAACATGCTTGTAGATATATTCATCCCATGCTTCATTGACCAGTTGTTTCCTGAAACCGCATTTAATATGATTAAGGTTTTGGAAAAAGCGGGTTGTTCGGTTAATTATAATCCATCACAAACATGTTGCGGACAGCCAGCCTTTAATGCGGGTTATTGGTCACAATGCAAAGAAGTCGGAGAAAAGTTTATCGATGATTTTCCGAACGACCGTTATATCGTAACTCCGTCGGGATCATGTGCCGGAATGGTTAAAAATTATTATCCTGAAATTTTTCACAATACTATTTACCATAACAAGGTGAAGGTAATTCAGAAAAATATTTTTGAATTCAGCGACTTTTTGGTGAATGTTTTAAACGTAACCGATGTCGGAGCTAAATTAAATGCTGTTGCGACTTATCATGATTCATGCAGCGCTTTAAGAGAGATGGGAATTAAGAAGTCCCCCAGAATATTATTAAGCAATGTTCAGGGACTTGAATTGAAAGAAATGAGAGAAGCGGAAACGTGCTGTGGCTTTGGCGGAACATTTTCTGTCAAGTACGAAGCAATCGCAGTCGGTATGGCTGAGCAGAAATTATTGAGTGCGGAGGAGACGGGTGCGGAACTGGTTATTTCTACCGATGCATCATGCCTGATGCATATGGATGGCTATTTAAAAAAGCAAAATAATAAAATGAAGCTTATGCATATTGCGGATGTGTTGGCTTCGGGGTGGTGAAATACATTCCAATATTCCAATATTCCGGGATTCAGGGTTTTATCGCGGATCGGGAAGGCGGAAATTATTTCAGTAGCTTGTAATTTTTGTATTCACCCGGGCGCCATCCTGTGATTTTCTCCACAAACAATTTAAGCGACGATTTCAGAGAGAGTTTTTTTCCGGAAGGATCATAATCAAATTTCCAGTTAACCTTATCAATTCTGCTTTGCATAACGGCAGGATGAGTACCTGTAAAACGTGAGAGAGAATCAATCGAAGAGTAATCAAATTCAATTGAATCCTGAACATTTTTCTTCAACCAATCATCATTATGCCAAAGGGAATGAAAATACTTTTGCTTTTCCTGTTGTTTGTCAGGTGGTTTTACCCATCCATAATGATAGATGGAAGCATTGGCTTCACGAACATTCAACAGGCCACCATTCTTTTTAAAGCCCTGAGCATCCCTGAATGAACGAATGTTTTTATCGGGACGAATTACCCTGATTTCGTTTCTGTACCAATTTGTTGAATCACCAATATAATCGTATGAGCCGTAGAAATGAAGATATTTAAATAATAGTCCGTCGACCGTCTTATCGTCTTTCCATTTCTGCATAGACAACTTCAATGGTTCGTAAAATTTTTCGTGAAGTACTTCATCGGCCTGAATATAAAATGCCCAGTCATAATTCTCCGGTAATGCATCAATCGCTTTATTCGTTTCAACTGCAAGTACTCTTCCACCTTGTCTCAGACTTTCGTCCCAAACACTATCAATAATTTCAATTTTAGAAGGATCAATTCTTTCTATCAGATTTCGTGTATTGTCGTCGGAATTACCGGCTACAACGATAAATTTATCACATAAAGGAAGAATGGAACTGATTGCCTCTACGACAGGATAATCGTATTTGACAGCATTGCGAATAAAGGTAAAACCACAGACCGTCATTTTATTTATGAAAATTGAAGATTGAAGTCCTGATAGCTATCGGGAGGAAAATGAAACAAATTATATTCCAGTGTAATTAAACGGAGATATTGCCTTGAGCTCCGATTTAACTTCTTCACTGACATTAAGGCTGCTGATGAATTCCTGCATAATTTCGCGGGTGATTCTGTTATTTGTTCTTGTGAGTTGTTTTAACGTTTCGTACGGATCGGGATAATTTTCCCGACGTAATATTGTCTGAATCGCCTCCGCTACAACCGGCCAGTTTTTTTCCAGATCATTGTCAATGGCTTCCCGGTTAATAGTCAATTTATTTAAACCTTTAAGTAATGACCTAAGTGAAATTAGTGTATGAGCAAAAGGCACACCCACATTTCTCAACACTGTTGAATCGGTAAGATCACGCTGCAGTCTTGAAATCGGCAGTTTGGATGCAAGGTGTTCAAACATAGCATTGGCGATACCAAGATTACCTTCTGAATTTTCGAAGTCGATCGGATTTACTTTATGAGGCATTGCAGATGAACCGACTTCTCCGGCTTTAATGACCTGCTTGAAATACTCCATTGAAATATACAGCCATAAATCCCGATTCAGATCGATCAATATATTGTTAATCCGTTTTTGCGTATCGAAAATGGCACATATATTATCATAATGTTCGATCTGGGTTGTGATCTGCTGCCTGGATAAACCAAGTTTCTCTTTTACAAACTTATTTGCAAATGACTTCCAGTCAATGTTCGGGTAAGCGGCATGATGAGCATTAAAATTTCCTGTTGCTCCGCCGAATTTTGCTGTATTCGGAATTGAATGCAATAATTTTACCTGAGCTTCAATTCTGTCAACAAAAACAGCGAATTCTTTTCCGAGCCTGGTAGGCGAAGCGGGTTGCCCATGAGTGCGGGAAAGCATAGGAATATCCTTCCACTCTTCTGCCAGTTCTTTTAGCTTATCAATTACACGTTGCAATGACGGCATATAAACTTCCGTCATCGCGTTTTTGAAAGCGAGTGGAAAAGCTGTATTGTTAATATCCTGAGACGTTAATCCAAAGTGAACAAATTCCTTATTAGATGATAGACCGGCCGCATCCAGCTTATCCTTTAAGAAATATTCCAACGCCTTCACATCATGATTTGTAACTTTTTCGGTTGCTTTGATTGTAATAGCATCATTCGTCGAAAAATCACGATAGTACTTTCGAAGTTGTTCAAAATCGGGTTTAACATTCTTTAACTGTGGTAATGGAATTTCACAAAGCGCAATGAAATATTCGACTTCTACCAATAAACGGTATTTCATCAGGGCTTCTTCTGAGAAATAATCGCCTAATTCAGCTGTTTGATCAGCATACCGGCCATCGACCGGAGAAATTGCTTTTAAAGAATAATTTGCCATACAAGGAGGCCGAAGGTACAAATTGTAGGGAAGTATTCATTTATGGGTCTGAAAAAAAATTATTGAGGAAACTTTTATCATATAAAATGTTTCCATAGTTTTGCCGCCCCAATGAAAAGCTCATTTACAGAAGAACGGATATTGAAAGAAACAGGCGCGATGTTTTTTCGTCATGGCATTCGAACCATAACCATGGACGACATCGCAACCAATCTGGGAATTTCTAAAAAAACGATTTACCTCTATTACAGAGACAAGGCGGAACTGGTTAAATCTTTTACGGAAGGCGAACTGAAAATTCAGGAAAAGGATATGTATGAAATCCGGAATAAGAGTAATGACCCCGTTGAAGAGATGCTGTTAATTATGGAATATGTTTCCAGGTTCTTTCAAAAAGTGAACCCAACCGTGTTTTATGATCTTCAAAAGTATCACCCCGAATCCTGGAGTTCTTTTAAGTCATTTAAAGAAAAACTAATGATTGGATTCGCGGAGGAGAATCTTAAAAACGGAATCGCCCAGGGTCTTTACAGGAAGGAAATTAAAGTTAAGATTCTTGCCCGGTTAAGAATGGAAGAAGTTGAGTTAGGTCTTAATCCTCAGGCTTTTCCGCCAGATAAATTTAAATTGACTGAAGTGCATCTGTCACTTATCGATCATTTCCTTCACGGAATTGTTACACTGAAAGGCTTCAAGCTAATTGAAAAATATAAAAAACTGATTAAAAAATAATTGATCATTATTAATAATTCTAAAATATAATACCGACCAAAGCGTCAAGACGAATTATGAGACAACTTATTTCAATATTATTAATCCTTGTTCTCGCTTATAATGTGCGTGCACAACAAAGCGATAGTGTTTATTCATTTTCGATTAAGCAGGCAGTTGAGTATGCCTTAAACAATCAGAAGGATGTCGCAAATGCCCAGATTGAAACTGAAATTTCGAAATATAAGGTCAAAGAAACTGTTGGAATGGGGTTGCCACAGATTACCGGTAGTATTGATGTGAAGGACTATGAGCACCTTCCCGTATCTCTTATTCCGGCCGAGTTTTTTGGCGGTAATAAAGGTGAATTTGCCCCGGTAGAATTCGGCACAAGATGGAATGCGACAGCCGGTGTAAGCGCAAGTCAGTTATTATTCGACCCTTCGTATCTGGTTGGTGTAAAAGCGTCAAAGACATTTCGCGAGTTGTCTACCAAAAACCTGGAACGAACTAAAATTGAAACTGCAGTAGATGTAACGAAGGCTTATTATTCTGTTCTGGTAATGCGTGAAGCAAAAAAAATACTTGAAGCCAACGAAATCCGATTAAAGAAGCTGTTAAACGATACCAAAGTTTTATATGATAATGGTTTTGTGGAAAAAATCGATTACGACAGGGTTCAGGTTACTTATAATAATATCGTAACTGAAAATGAAAACTATGCACGTGCGATTGATTTGTCGGAACGTACTCTTGTATTTCAGGTTGGCTTGCCAAAAACAGCAAAAATCATCACAACTGATTCGCTTGATGAAAATGCGGTAAAGAACATGGTAATACCGACTGAAATGGCTGATCCGATGAAGAGAATCGAATATTCGATGCTTCATACTCAAATGGTACTCCAGGAATACAATGTTAAAAGATATAAGAAGCAATACCTTCCTTCTCTTTATTTATACGGTACTTTAAATACACAGGCACAAAGAACAGAATTTGATTTTGCAGAGACAGGTTATAAGTGGTATCCAACCGGACTTATAGGAGCGACTTTAAGTCTGAATATTTTCGACGGATTGCAAAGAGAGAGTAAAATCAAACAGGAGCAACTTGCGATGAGAAAAATTGTCAATGAGACTGAAAATTTTGAGAATGCAATTAATCTCGACGCGAATTCCAAAAGGTCGGTTCTCGTAAGCGCTTTATCATCATTAAATGTTCAGTCCAAAAACCTGGAACTTGCCGAATCGGTGACTTCCACTGCAAAAATTAAATACGATCAGGGAGTCGGTTCGAATATCGAAGTACTGGATGCCGAAACCTCTCTGAAGCAGGCCCAGGTAAATTACATGCAGGCGCTTTATAATGCTGTAATTGCAAAAATTGATCTCGAAAGAGCATTAGGAAATTTTAAATATTAAAAAACACTCAAACTCACAATATGAAAAAATTAATGATCATTCTGCTCGTTGGCGCTGTTTACGCATGTGGAAATGGTGATGTAAACAAAAAGAAAGCAGAACTTGAAAATCTGAAAAAACAACAGGCTGAACTGAAAGAGAAAATTCTTGCATTAGAAGCTGAACTTTCTTCAACCGATAGTTCCGTTGCTAAATCAAAACTGGTTGGAATCACGGAAATGCATACCGACACTTTCAACCACTACATCGAAGTTCAGGCTAAAGTTGAAGGCGATGAAGATGTATTGCTTAGTCCGCAAACACAGGGAACGGTTACAAGCGTGCTTGTTAATTCAGGCGACAGAGTAACAACCGGACAAGTATTAGCTATTATAGACGACAGGCTTGTTCGTCAGGGAATGTCCGAATTACAGAGTCAGCTTGATCTTGCCGTTCAGCTATACAATCGTCAGAAAAATCTTTGGGATCAGAAAATCGGAAGCGAAGTTCAATTCCTCCAGGCCAAGACAAATAAAGAGGCTATGGAAAGAAAAATGGATGTCATGAAAGAACAATTCGACATGACCCGTATTAAAGCTCCGATTGACGGAACCATTGATGAAGTTTCTATCAAGGTGGGCCAGTCAGTCGCGCCCGGAGTTCCTGCCATCCGTATTGTAAATCTCTCTGCACTGAAAGTTCGCGGCGAAATTGCCGAATCGTTTATTGATCGCGTAAAAAAAGGAAACGAAGTTGTACTCTTCTTTCCTGACCAGAATAAAGAAGTTAAAACAGTTTTAGGATATTCAGGAAACAGGATAGATCCTTTGAATCGCACATTCAACGTTGAAGTTCGCGTCACTGATAAAGATGGATCTTTACGACCGAATATGATTACCATAATGAAAATAGTTGATTATAGCAATAAGAAGGCATTTGTTCTTCCTGTCAATGCCGTTCAAAAATCAACTGATGGTGAATTTGTTTATGTGGCTGCTGTTGAAGGAAAAAATACTATTGCGAAGAGAAAGATTGTTAAATCGGGACTTATCTATAATGGTATTACTGAAATTACTTCAGGACTTGAGACGGGAGACAAAGTAGTAACGAATGGATTCCAGAATATCATCGAAGGCGATCCAATAAAATTATAATTCTCACAATTAGAACACACATTTAAAGAGAAGAAATGGCAAAAGAATTTAAACCATCTTCCTGGGCAATTGATAATCGTGTAGCCACGTTTGTAATTACCCTTGTACTTGCGATATACGGTGCAGTCGCTTATGTTAACCTGCCGAAAGAAAGTTTTCCTGATATTTCATTGCCTAATATTTATGTCAGTGTTGTATATCCCGGAACATCTCCGAAGGATATGGAGAATCTGATTGTCAGACTAATTGAGAAAGAATGTAAAAGTGTTGCCGGTGTAAAGAAAATCCAGAGCAGTTCATTACAGGATTACTGTAACGTTGTAGTTATTTTTAATTCGGATGTAAATATCGATGTTGCCAAACAGAAGGTAAAAGACGCCGTTGAACGAGCTAAAACCGATCTTCCGAAAGATCTGAAAAATGATCCTGAGGTAATTGATATCAATTTCGCCGACTTGCCGGTCATGCAGGTAAACATCAGCGGTGATTATGATCTCAATACCCTGAAGAGATATGCCGATGACGCGAAAGAGCATCTCGAAAGCATGAAAGAAATCAAGAAGGTCGATATGATCGGCGCACTTGAAAGAGAAATACAGATTAATGTTGACATGTTAAAGATGCAGGCTGCAGGGCTCAGCATGGGAGACATTGCAAGAGCTGTTCAGGGGGAAAACATTACGATCCCCGGCGGTTCGGTTAACATGAACGGAATCAGACGGTCGCTCAGTGTTAGCGGAGAATTCAAAAATGCCGAACAACTCGGCAACATGGTTATTAATTCAATTCATGGCAGTCCGGTTTACCTGAAAAATGTCGCTGAAGTCGTTGACAGTTACAAAGAGCAGGAAAGTTATGCGCGTCTTGATAAGAAGAATGTAATAACATTAAACATTATCAAGAGGAAAGGCGAAAACCTGATCGAAGCATCCGATAAAATCGTCGCATTAATTGATGACCTGAAAGAAAACAGCTGGCCAAAAGATCTGAAAGTTACTCTTACTGGAGATCAGAGTGAGCAAACACGCATGACACTGCACGATCTGATCAATACGATCATCATTGGATTCGTGCTTGTGTTTGTCGTATTGATGTTTTTCATGGGTACTGCGAATGCATTCTTTGTCGCCATGTCTGTTCCCCTATCCATGTGCCTGGCCTTTATCATTATGCCGACCTTAGGCTTTACACTAAACATGATTGTGTTGTTCTCATTCCTGCTCGCGCTTGGAATTGTCGTGGATGATGCGATCGTTGTTATCGAGAACACGCACAGGATATTCGCTAACGGAAAAAGAAACATTGTTGAAGCGGCAAAACTTGCCGCATCGGAAGTATTTCTTCCGGTGTTTTCAGGTACGCTTACTACCCTTGCGCCATTTGTGCCTTTATTATTCTGGCAAGGCGTAATCGGTAAGTTCATGTTCTTCCTTCCCGTTACATTGATTGTTACTCTTACGGCCTCACTCCTGGTCGCCTATATTATCAATCCGGTATTCGCTGTTACATTCATGAAACCCGATAATTTCCAGGATGATCCGGCACGTTTAAAAAAGAGTCTTAACCGATCAATAGTCTTTTTTGGGATAGCGATAGTATTAGGATACTCAATCAATTTTGGAACAGGAAACTTCGCGATTTTTGCTTTCCTCCTCTTCCTCTTAAATCATTTCTGGTTACGCAAGAAAATCAAATCATTCCAGGAAAAGGTATGGCCTGCATTTCAGGAAAAGTATCGCCGGTTCCTCGTATGGTGTTTATACAGACCGGTAACCATGATATTAAGCGTTATTGGACTATTTGTTCTTTCCATCATCATGCTGATTATTCGTAATGGTGGCGTGAGTTTCTTCCCTCAAGCAGATCCGAATTTCGTTTATGTTTATACAAACCTTCCTGTCGGAACAGATCAGAGTTATACTGACTCAGTTACAAAAGTTGTGGAAGAAAGAGTTTACAAAGCAATTGAATGGCCTAACCCGATAGTTAAGTCAGTTATCAGCAACGTTACAGTTGGAGTAACCGATCCGCAAGACGAAGACCAGGGAAGTTATCCGAATAAGAGTAAAGTCGCAGTCGCATTCGTTGCTTTCGGAGAAAGAAAGGGTGAGTCTACTGCAAAATATCTCGATAAGATCCGCGATGCAGTTAAAGGAATTTCAGGAGCAGAAATTACTGTTGCGCAGGAACAAGGCGGACCTCCGGTTGGTAAACCAATTAACGTCGAAGTGGCCGGTGATAACTATGAAGATCTTGTTTTGACAAGCAAGTCACTTAAACGTACGCTTGATTCATTAAAGATAGATGGTGTTGAAGAATTACGCTCCGACTTACAGGATCAGAAGCCACAGATTGTATTTAACATTGACAGGGAGCGTGCGAACAGGGAAGGAATTTCTACCTATGCGATCGGAAATGAGATTTTCCTCGGAGTACTGGGTGCAGATATTTCCAAGTACAGGGATCTGAACGATGACTATAATATTGTGATAAAATATAAAGACGAGCAGCGTTACAATGTTGACATGCTGCGTAATCTAAAAATACTTTATCGCGACATGTCAATGGGCGGACAAATCAGAAATGTTCCTGTTTCCGCTTTTGCCGACGTAAAATATTCGGATACGTACGGAGTGATAAAGCGTAAAAACCAGAAACGAATTGTTTCGATTAGTTCGAATGTATTATCAGGATATAATGAAAATGCAGTTGTTGCCGATGTGCAATCAGCCATCAACAATTTCCAGGCACCTCCGGGAGTTACTATTAAAATGACCGGCGCACAGGAAGAACAATTGGAAACTCAGGCCTTTTTGAATTGGGCGATGATGGCTTCTGTCATGCTTATCATTTTAATTCTCGTAATACAGTTTAATTCAATCAGCAAACCTTTAATCATTCTGGTGGAAATCGGATTCAGTATCATCGGGGTTCTGATGGGATTCTCGCTCTTTAAAATGGAATTCTCCATAGTCATGAGCGGAGTTGGTATTATTGCATTAGCCGGTATAGTTGTTCGAAACGGAATATTACTCGTGGAGTTCACCGACCTGCTTCGTGAGAAAGGTGTACCTGTATTTGATGCAATTGTAGAAGCAGGAAAGACCCGTATGACTCCGGTAATTCTTACGGCTTCGGCGACCATACTCGGATTGATTCCGCTGGCAGTCGGATTGAATATTGACTTTGCGGCGTTGTTCACCGAATTTAATCCGCACATCTACTTCGGTGGTGATAACACGGCATTCTGGGGGCCACTTTCCTGGACCATGATATTCGGACTTGCATTCGCTACGTTCCTAACGCTTGTTATGGTTCCGATAATGTACCTGGTAAGTGAAAGGTTAAAAAACAGATTGCGTAAGCTCAGAGGAAAGAAGCCTTCGGATGGAACAAATCCTAAACCGGTGGAAGAACTTATCGAAGTTGAAATTTAATTGATTAAGTCATTAACATTGATCAGAATTTCAGTAGTATCTTATTTAAACAGCAGGCCATTCGTATATGGACTGAAGAATTTTCGCTTCACTGAAGAAATTGAAATCACCGAAGACATTCCGTCTTTGTGTGCAGATAAGTTAATAAATGGCAATGCAGACATCGGGTTAGTTCCCGTTGCTGCATTGCTTAAATTGCCTCATCACGAAATTATCAGTGAATATTGTATTGGATCGGAGGGTGATGTAAAATCTGTACTGCTGCTGAGCAATGTCCCTCTTAACGAAATAAAAAAAGTTCTTTTGGATTATCAGTCGAGGACATCGATTTTACTAACCAAAATACTTTTCAGGGAATTCTGGAATCACAATCCTGAATTTGAAGATGCAAAAACAGGTTTTGAGAATTCGATAAGCGGAACTACTGCAGGAGTGGTTATTGGAGACCGCGCACTTGAAATTAAGGATAAGTTCAGTTATGTCTATGACTTATCGGCCGAATGGAAAAAAATGACTTCCCTCCCATTTGTGTTTGCTTGCTGGGTCAGTACAAAAAAACTGAGTGAGAATTTTATTCGGGAATTCAATTCAGCACTATCGAATGGTTTATCTGAAATTAACCAGGTAGCAGAAAATGAAAAATCTTCTTTTCTCTCATCAAATGAGATAAAAAATTATTTGAAAAATAATATTAATTACAATTTTGATACGGGCAAAAAAGAGGCTTTGAAGAGATTTTTAAAGTATGCTGAAACGGTTTAAATAAAAGAATAGCCTTTTTACAACAGCACAACTAAAGCATACCTGTTTCTTTAAGCTCAATAACAAGTTCGTGTGTAGAAGCTTTTTTGGTTTTCTTCAGTACGTTTCTCCTGTGGGTATTTACAGTATTTACGCTAATGAAAAGTTTTTTTGCAATTTGTTCGCTATCCAAACCATCGGCAATCAACTTGATAATATCAAATTCCCGCTGGGAAAATTGTCTTCCTAGTTCCAAAAGTTTATGATCGGGGTAACGAAAATTAGCTCTATCGTTTCCAACATAAAAGTGGTATTCATGTTTTCCCTTATCAATTTTTGAAATATCTGTAATTATTACCATTGCATAAACCGTCCTTAAAGGTATGTCACTATAAAACAAATAAGCCTGAAAAAACAGATTAAGAAAATTGGAAGTACTATCGAGCATTCTAAAATTAGCCGACACTACTACGAATCCCTTTTTGAGAATAAATAATTCGTGACTGGATTTGAAAAACTTTGTTCGTGCTAGACTGAATCGCTCAATGTCCTGTTCGTGAGCTTTATTTAAAAATGTACCGAATTCGAAATTATCAGGATCAACACCGGTAATTTTTTTAAAAGTCGAACTGGTAAATAATAGTTTGAAACGAATAATATCAATTATCTGAAAATATTGTTTGTTATGATCAAGCTTCTTTTCAAACTCAAGAATAAATGGATCCGATCGTTGAATATTTAAGAATCCACTCGAATGATACTTTGATATAAACTCATCAAACATCGAATAATCATAATGCTTCATCAGAAATCTATTGAACTATTATTCTCTTATTAGCAACAAATTTTTCATTACGGAAACTTATCACATAGATACCCTTAGTAAAACCAGCCAAATTAAGCTGAAGTTTCTCTCTCGAAGATAAATTATATTTCCCGTTAAGGACGATTTCACCCAAAGAATTTGAAATTACAATATTCGCCTCTACTCCATTTATACCTGCTGAAGGAAATTCTAAATTAACCAGTCCCACAGAGGGATTAGGATAAATTTCAAAAGAAATTCCACCATTTGCGTCATCTATTCCGACATTTCCACAACCATTAGAATTAAGCAGTGTCGGGTAATAATTGCTGATCTCATCGTACATTCTCATTGCCTGTCCGGCCGTGAACATATTCATACAGGCATCGTCTGAGTAATCCATGTAATTCATGAACATAACACCCGGGTAGGTGCTTGAGCAATTATCAAGTAATGGAAAATTCACACAATTATAAGTCTCTTCGGCCTGATCAGGCGTATCAGCGACTCCATCGCCAAAATTATTACAGGCGCCATTATCATCACCCCAGACATGTAAGAGATTAAAAAAATGTCCGACTTCATGTGTGCCCGTGCGGCCCAGATTATAGGGAGATGTGGCAGTTCCCGTGCGGCCGAAAGCGTTGTAAGCGATAACGACTCCGAATGTATTTGTGTGCGGAATCACATCGGGAGTTTCTGCATAGCCCAAAATGTCATCCGCCATGTTGCAAACCCAAATATTTAAATATCTGTTCACATCCCATGCATTAAGTCCGCCGGTAGAATTGAACTTCATCTTATCGTCGGTTTGAAATTCGGTTATATTAGTTTGCTTTCTTTCGATTCCGGTTGTAATGGCTCCGCCCGGATCAACTGTTGCAAGGCAAAAGCGGAAGTTTGTACCTGAAGCAACGCCTGAAAAAGCACCAGGTGTAGACGCGGCATTGGCATTGGTACGCGAATAGTCCTCATTCAGAACATCAATCTGAGACTGAATCTGAGCATCTGAAATATTCTGACCTGAAGTATTCCAAAGTACATGAACAACGACCGGGATATAATAAATGACATTGGGATTATTTGTACTTGATTGCGGAGCTACTCTCATTTCTCCAGCATCGGGATATTGAAGTGCATGCTTTTCACGAACTTCCTTCATATGTGAGGTGGTAGCACAACGCCTTCCATTACCGGGCGATGCAATTGAACAGAAGGAAAACAACGCGGCAATAGCAGTTATTATTACTTTCATACTCGGACAGAACAATTTATAGAGAGAATGCAAATATAAGGTTTTAGCTGTATTCTATAATGACTCGTAGTGCCAAATGCGTCATCACCCTCATAACCCAAAACCTTCAGTTTTAGAACCTACGATTACTCAAATATTTTATACCTCACAAGAGAGGTGATAGCAATGAATAAACAGTAAATCAAATCATTAATTCTTCAAGAAAATAATGATTTTTCATGGGTAAATAATTCAATGTTATATAGAATTCAACCTCCTTTCTTTCGTTCATATTGAATAATTATTGCTATGTTACAAGTCAAAAGCCACATATGTACAGGTACTTTGCCATTTATAAACCTCACGGAATGCTTTCGCAGTTCACCACAGAGGGCGATCATCCTACCCTTGCTAAATTGAACTTCATTTTCCCGAAAGATGTATATCCTGTTGGCCGGCTGGATACAGACAGTGAAGGCCTCCTGCTGCTAACAAATGACAAGAGAGTCAACGACCTTTTGCTGAATCCTGAAAGAAAGCATAACCGAACTTATGCAGTTCAGGTTGAAGGCGAAATCAATCAGGAAGCTTTAAAGAAACTGGAGAACGGACTTACCATAAATGAGAAAGGCAAGGTATATAAAACGTTACCGGCGAAAGCAAGCGTTATTCCGGAACCACTTTTACCCGAGCGAAATCCTCCCGTTCGTTTCAGGAAAAGCATACCTACCAGCTGGATTGAGGTAAATCTTATCGAAGGCAAAAACAGGCAGGTAAGGAGAATGACGGCTGCCATCGGCTACCCAACTTTACGTTTATGCAGGTTGAAAATTGAAAATTTAACCCTGGGTAAAATGGAAAACGGATTGGTGGAAGAAATAGATAAACATACTTTTTACGAAAAATTAAGGCTGAGAGGTGTATAAATTGTATGGTTTTTACCTATTATGACAAATAACAATATCTGAAATCGTTAACTTCGCTTATTAATGATATTCAACCGATACATAGCATTTTCCCTCCTGTTGATATTCAGCGCCTGTAAGAAAGATATTCCCCAGAACGGATCTGTTATCAGTGGCCCAATAAGCCTTGAAGTACATGCGACTCATCACAGTATAGATGTTCCCGCTATCACGATTTATCTGAAGAAAGATGCGACTGCGTTTCCCGGTAACGATTCTTCGATTTACAATTACAAAGGTGTGGCCGACGGATATGGAATATATACGTTCACAAAATTGTTTCCCGGAAACTATTACGTTTACGCATCCGGTTATGATTCACTATGGCACAGCTATGTGAGAGGAAATGTTCCAATAACATTAAATGATTCGACGTTAAATAATAATGAAGCCAGCATTTCGGTTGAAGTAAGCGAATAGAATGAAAAATCTCCTCTACTGTATTTTATTTTTCTCCGTTTCATCCTGTACCTACGATAAGCTTGAAGGGCCCGGACCGGATGACGGATACCCTGCCGAGATATCAAATATACTTGTCAGCAAATGCGCGACGGAAGGTTGCCATAATTCGATCAGTCGTAACTCTGTCGGCGGACTTGATTTTTCAAGCTGGGAAAAAGTTTTTGAAGGAGGAAGAAACGGCTCGAGCGTGATTCCATATGCAGAAGATAACAGCTATGTCATGTATTCGGTGAATACTGATACAACAAGAGGACCCATTTTGGTGCCAACGATGCCATACCAGAGTCAGCCACTCACTGAAGCCGAGTACCAGACTTTGCTAAGCTGGATTGCAAACGGGGCGCCCGACAACAAAGGATTTGTGAAATTCTCCGATGATCCTTTGAGAAAAAAAGTTTACATATGCATGCAGGGTTGCGACAAAGTCGCTGTATTGGATGCAGAGACGAAAGTTATCATGCGCTACATAGATGTAGGAATAAATCCCCAGGCCATTGAAGCGCCGCATCAGGTTAAAGTATCTCCCGATGGCCAATACTGGTATGCCATATTCGTTGCCGGAGAAGCTTTGCAAAAGTTCCGTACAAGTGACGACTCTCTTATAGCATCTGTTGACCTGGAACAGGGAGCAGCGAACTGGAATACGCTTATCATTACTCCCGATGGTAAGAAGGGATTTGTGAACGACCCTAACAGCAGCAAAACAGTCAGAGTCAATCTTGAAACTATGACGGTTGAATCGCCGATGGTTTTTGATAAGCCACATGGAGGATTCACAACACCTGACGGACATTACATGTATCTCACTTGTCAAATCGGCAACTTCATTACGAAAGTTGACCTGACAGATCCATTTTATGAATCTGAGATTATTGTATTAGTTCCCGGACAACAACAATCTTTTAACTCATCATTGAATCCGCATGAAATGAAGTTATCGCCCGATGGTTCAAAATATTTTGTGAGCTGTCAGGGAACGAATGAAGTGCGTGTATTCAATACTTCAGACGATAGTTTTATTACAAGCATTCCGGTCGGACAATTTCCTCAGGAGTTTGATGTATCCTTAACACATCCTTACCTGTTTGTAACATGCACGGAAGCACCGGTTAGCTCAAATAAAAAAGGACTAGTTTATGTAATCGACTATAACACAAACACGGTCATTACATCCATCTATTCGGGTTTTCAACCGCACGGACTTGCAGTTGACGATGAAGAAGATCTCGTTTACGTTGCAAACCTGAATTACGATCCGAATGGTCCGGCCCCGCATCACGTTTCAGGTTGCGGAAACAGAAACGGTTACCTCTCCATCATTGATGTAAATACACTAGCCCTCTATAATAAAACGCAAAGTGATGGTTTTGTTTATGAATATAAAAATGAGTTGCTGGCGTTTCCGTATTTTGTTTCGTTGAGGAAGTAGGTTTATGGGTTTCGGGTTTCGGGTTACGGGTTACGGGTTACGGGTTTTGGAGAACACGGAGGAACAGAGAAACGGAGGAAAACAGAGAAATTATTTTAGAGTCAATTCGTGGAATTCGTGTCCAATTATTTTTTCGGAAACATGCTGAAGTGAGTTAATAGAAATTTATATTACAAATTAATATTTTCAAAAACCATAAACCCGAAATACTGGAATCCTGGAATTTTGGAATATTGGAATATTGGAATATTGGAATCCTGGAATTCTGGAATCCTCACTTCAAAGCCAACGTAAGCATTAGCTTCTTGTAATTAATAACAGCTTTATACCGAACAAGAATATCATTCCCCAGAACCCCGTCAATTGCATCATGACCGAGTTTATCGTAGGCGCTATTGACGTGTTTAAGATCTAAGAGTACGACTGGAAAATCGCGGAGAGTGAGCTCCCCTATTTTCAGGCTGCTGAGGTTGACAGTGCTTGTGGGCATGCTGTCGGTGCCAAGTCCGGTAGAAAGCTTGTCATGATCAGCGAAAAATTTTTGGGAAACATAGTGCTGAATTCGTTCAAGATCAAAAACAGTTCTGCTTGCTCCGGTATCTATAAGCAGTCGTGCAACTTTCCCGTTGATCTTAGCTTTCATTAGCAGATGAAAACCATCGTCTTCGATGAGAATGTTTTCAATGGTAATGTGCGTGGTACGGGATAACATAAAAGATGAATTAGAAAAAGAAAAAAAGTCAATAATATAAATTACGAATTACGAATATTAATTCGTAATTCGTAATTATCAATTCGTAATTATTTAACTGCTGCCTGGCCCATGTTATCTAAAACATTCATTACTTCCTTCACTGAAGTTGCGGAAGAATGTAACAGAGCCATTTCGTCTTTATTCAATTTAAGTTCGATGATTTCCTCGATGCCCTTCTTACCGAGTTTCACAGGCACACCCAGATAAATATCTTTTAATCCGTACTGGCCATTCAGCATTGCGCAGCTTGGGAAAATTCTTTTTGAATCTTTCACAACCGCCTCAACCATTTGAGCAGCTGCCGCACCCGGTGCATACCAAGCGGAAGTTCCCATCAGGTTAACGAGTTCGCCGCCGCCCTTTTTCGTACGTTCAACAATAGCATTCAGTTTATCTTCGGAGATCAGTTCGGTAACGGGAATACCTGCAACGGTTGTGTAGCGTGGAAGAGGAACCATGGTATCACCATGCCCACCCATTAATACAGCCTGAATATCTTTCGGAGAAGTGTTTAATGCTTCGGCTAAGAATGCGCGGTAACGTGCAGTATCTAAAATACCTGCCATTCCGAATACTCTCGAAGAATCGAATTTCGAAGTAAGGAATGCACAGTAAGTCATAACGTCGAGCGGATTCGATACGACTATGATGATACAGTTTGGTGAATACTTAAAGATATTTTCAGTTACAGAGCGAACGATGCCTGCATTTGTAGCGATAAGGTCATCGCGGCTCATAACCGGTTTTCTTGGTAGACCTGATGTGATAACAACTACTTCCGATCCGGCCGTTTTAGCATAATCATTTGTCGAACCCACTAGGCGGGTATCATAAAGATTGATTGGAGCTGTTTGCCAGATATCAAGTGATTTTCCTTCTGCAGTACCCTCTTTAATATCGAGTAATACTACTTCGTGTACAAACTCTTTTCGTGCGATTACATCTGCACAAGTAGCGCCGACATTACCGGCACCGACAACTGTTACTTTCATATTCTATAAGTTATTGGAACTGCGAAAATAAATACTCAAATCGGATTTAGGAAATTTTATGTGAAGAAATCCACCCATGAAACCAGCTAATATTACGGAAAAAGAAGAAGTTAGACTAAATCAGTACTTTATCTGACCAGAATCATATATTTGTTTATAACATTTATCATGAAAACTGTATTCTCCCTTCTTATTCTTTTCTCAACTTTTACTTCCACCCTGGCTCAACAGTTTGACAATGCATATTGGGACGTTAATGCCCCTGTCAATGCGATGTCAAGAACAAACGATACACTTTATATCGGAGGTTCATTTACGTTTGCCGGACCGGTAACCGGGGCCGCTGTGCCTTTTAACAAATATTCCGGATCGTTGTTGCCTGCGTATTCGAAACTTGATAAAGTCGTTAAAGCAATAATTGAAGGACCGAATCATGAATGGTATGTATCTGGATATCGTTCCACTTCCGGACCGCCCAATAGTTGTAATCCCACACAAGCTTTTGTGACGCGCATCAAGTCCGATTTTACTATTGATTCTGCTTTCAATCTAAGTTCGCCGCGTTCAAATTATGTTGGTATCTGTGCGCTGGCTATCTGGAACAATTATTTATTTGTCGGAGGCGAATTTGATTCAATCAATAATTTTCCAAGAAAAAATATTGCCGCCTTTGACCTGTCGACTAATTCCGTTTTATCATTCGATCCGTCACCCAACGGAGTCATAAATTGCTTACTCGTTGAAGGCAATAAATTATATATAGGAGGCGACTTCGATACAATTTCAGGTCAGCTTCAAAGAGCCCTGATCACGTATGATTTAAACACGCTCTCTCAAATTGCCGGTCCGGTTTATTCAACTTTTGAATCAGTAACTGCATTGAAAATTAAGGATTCTATTTTGTATGTAGGGTGCTTAACCGATTCAATAGTATTTCCGATAACTATTGGTAATAGGAAAGTTTTGAAATATAATACATCTTCACTTCAGCTACTTACCCAGCACATAATTACTGCGACTAGTTATGGTCCGGGCGAAACAATTGCATCGATCGACATAGATGGAGATTCAGTTTTTATTGCAGGCAACTTTTATATGATCGATTCGGTTCCCCGTCGTGGTATAGCGGCTTTTTTATCGAGTACAGATCAGCTCATTCAATTTAATCCGTTTACAACCGATACGTCTTATTATTTTTTACTGAGTGATATTAAAATCAATGAACATAAATTGTACATGGGTGGAAGGTTCATCAATGTCGAAGGGAACGATCGTAATAATGTTGCATCTTATGACTTACAAACTAACCAGGTTACTCCATGGAATCCAGGAACCGGAGAAGTGGTTTATACACTGTGTATAAATGACTCTACCGTATTTATAGGTGGCAATTTTACTATTTCAACCGGGGAAAGCCGTCATGGACTCGCAGCATTTAATCTGAGTTCGAAAACGCTGCTTCCCTGGCATGTTCATGTAACAAACACTTTAAGCGGGGTTGAAATAAATTCACTTAAAATTTCTGACAGGAAACTTTTTTTAGGAGGACGATTTGATAAAGTAAACAACCTTCCTCATGTCAGTCTGGCTTCGGTATACCTCGACAGTAATGCAGTAACAAATTTAAATTCAACCGTTGAGAATTATGTAAACTCCCTCGACGTTGACAGTAATAGAGTATTTTTTGTGGGAAATTTCGGTGATGTAAACGGAGTTCCGAGAAAGGGAATTGCATGTGTTGATAAAACGACGGGGAATGTATTAAACTGGAATCCGCTCCCGCATTATCAAATTTTCAATCAAACAAGCAATTCAATTAAGCTTATCGAAAACCAGGTTTATATCTGTGGTGATTTTGACAGCTTGGGCGGACAAAAGCGATTAGGTCTTGCAAGTGTAGATCCAAATACTGCTGCCGTTTCGTCCTGGAATCCATGCGATCAGAACTCATATGCATCAAGCATGAAAATGGCATGCCTGAATAACCGTTTGTTTTTCCCCGGTCATTCGTTTATGGTTGGTGGTCAAAACGTTTATGGATGCGTAGCAGTAGACATTAATACCGGTGCATTTGACAGTATTAATTTCAGACTTCCGGTTAACACCTTTGCAAGCACCGTCAGTTTTTTGGGTGAGCGGATTTTTATTGGTGGAGAACTGAATGACGCTCCGGCAGGAGTCACTTCGAGCATAATGATATCAGCCGATACTTTAAACGGGGACACCATACCCGGGCTATTTTTTGAACAACATATTTGTAACTGGGCATATGAGATTATGGCCGATACCTCCCGTATTTTTCTAGGGGGACTATTCAATTATGGATTGCCGGTAGCGGAGGGTCATCATGAGCACTTTCTGGTATATGATGCCGGTCAGATATTGCTTCATTCCGAGGATCAGGAAAATCCAGCCGATATCTACTTTTATCCAAATCCGTTTTCAGAAAGATCAACACTTCATGTAGGAAGATCTAATTGGAAAAATAACCGGTTAGATATCTACGACATTTTCGGAAGGAAAATGAGGAGCCAGGAAATCAATTCGACCGAAGTCAGTTTCGAAAAAAGAAATTTAATTCCCGGCATTTACTTTTATTCAGTAAGTATGCGGGGGAACAAAATTGCTTCCGGAAAAATTATTATTGAGTAGCCGGATCAGTTACCCAGTTCCGACATGAATCGAATTCTCATTAACCTGATATCCTCCAGGGTATAATCGTTCTCACCAAGCACTTTTAATGCGGCTTCGGCAGAATCGGATTCGGCCGATTTGAAATATTCGAATACCTCTTCCTGTCTTTCTTCATCAATCACTTCATTTATGTAGAAGCTGATGTCGATGCGGGTTCCGGAGGCGACGATGCTTTCAATTTCAGAAAGGAGATCAGACATTTTGATTCCCTTTGCCTTACACATGTCATCTAAAGAGATTTTCCGGTCGATATTCTGAATGATATACACTTTGAGGACACTCTTGTTGACGATCGATTTGACCACCATGTCAATAGGCCTCTCGATTTCATTTTCCTCTACGTATTTGGCGATGAGATCAACGAAAGGTTTTCCGAATTTCGTCGCTTTTCCCGCTCCGACACCCGTGATGTTTTTCAGTTCATCGAGTGAAGTCGGATACTGGATGGCCATTTCTTCGAGAGAAGGGTCCTGGAATACGACGAATGGAGGTACATTTTTCTGCTTGGCAATCTTTTTTCGAAGATCTTTGAGAGCTGCGAATAATTCAGGGTCGGCAGCTGCTCCGCCTCCGCCTGAAAAATCATCATCATCATCACTTTCCGTATTTCCATAATCGTTGTCTTCAACGACCATGACCTTAGACGGCTTCTTCAAAAATGCTTTTCCGGCTTCTGTTAATTTCAGAGTGCCGTATGTTTCAATATCCTTGGAGAGGAATCCTGCAAGGAGTGACTGGCGAACGATTGCTGTCCAGAATTTTGCCGTTTTTTCCTGACCCTCTCCGAAGATTTCGAGTTTATCGTGATTATGAAGCTTGATCGCGTTTTCGGCCTTACCGGTGATAACGTTAACGATATGCTCCATGGCAAATTTCTCTTTAACGGCTTTAACCGTTTCGAGTACTGTGCAAATTTCTTCTTTACCGTCGAAGCTTTTCTTAGGGTGATTACAGTTGTCGCACTGACCGCAGTTATCTTCTCCGTAAACTTCTCCGAAATAATTGAGAAGAACGCGGCGACGGCAGACTGATGTTTCGGCATAACCGACAGTTTCCAAAAGCAACTGCTTGCCGACTTCCTGTTCTGCAACAGGTTTGCCCTTCATGAATTTCTCTAACTTTTCAATGTCTTTATAGCTGTAGAAAGTTACGCATTTACCTTCGCGGCCATCTCTACCGGCGCGACCGGTTTCCTGGTAATATCCTTCGAGACTTTTTGGAATATCGTGGTGGATGACGAAACGAACATCGGGTTTATCGATACCCATTCCGAATGCAATTGTCGCAACAATCACATCAATTTCTTCCATGAGAAAATCATCCTGTGTCTTTGCACGAACGGCAGCCTCTAATCCGGCATGATACGGCAATGCCTTAATTCCGTTCACGGAAAGAATCGATGCGATTTCCTCCACTTTCTTCCGGCTCAGGCAATACACGATTCCTGACTTGCCAGAATTGGAGCGAATGAATTTTATGATCTCCTTGGCGACGTCGACCTTGGGGCGAACTTCGTAGTAAAGATTTGCACGATTGAAAGATGCCTTGAAAACATTGGCATCCATCATACCCAGATTTTTCTGAATATCGAGCTGAACCTTTGGTGTAGCAGTTGCTGTTAAGGCGATAATAGGCACTTTTCCGATGGCTTCGATAATCGGACGAAGGCGACGGTATTCAGGCCTGAAATCATGGCCCCATTCGGAGATACAATGAGCCTCATCAATTGCAAAAAACGAGATGTCGATACTCTTGAAAAATTCGACATTTTCATCCTTTGTGAGAGATTCAGGCGCTACATAAAGAAGCTTGGTTTTTCCGGAAAGGAGATCAGATTTAACGGCTGCGATTTCACCCTTGTTCAGGGATGAATTCAGGAAATGGGCCACTCCGTCTTCATTGCTGAATCCGCGCATGGAATCGACCTGGTTTTTCATCAGGGCGATAAGAGGTGAAACAATGACTGCTGTTCCTCCCATTATGAGGGCAGGCAACTGGTAACACATAGATTTACCGCCGCCTGTAGGCATAATAACGAATGTATCCTTCCCTTCGAGTACTGACTGTACAATTAACTCTTGCTCCCCTTTGAACTTATCGAACCCGAAGTACTTATTGAGGTACGATTTGAGGGGTTTCTCTGCCACTAGCATTAGAATAGTTTGGTTTTTAGTGTAATAGACAAAATAACGGTGTGTTTCTTGAAAATGTTTACCGATAAAAATAAATAAATTTGCCGAAACAACTAATTAAAAACGTCATCTTTCAAAAAAAATTTCCAACAATTGAAAAATGTCAAACAAATCAGGAATCTGGCGTTAACCACGCTTGATATTGAGGCTCAGGCAATTCGAGGGTTAAAAGAGTATATAAATGATGATTTTGTCCAAACTGTCACATTTATTTCCAAGATAAAAGGCCGGGTGATTGTGACCGGAATTGGCAAAAGTGCCATTATCGGGCAGAAAATTGTCGCAACCCTGAATTCGACCGGAACTCCGTCATCTTTTATGCATGCTTCTGATGCGATTCATGGTGATCTGGGCACGATTCAGAAAGATGATGCGATCATTTGTATTTCGAAAAGCGGAGACACTCCCGAGATAAAAGTTTTGGTTCCGCTGATAAAGAATTTCGGAAACAAACTGATCGCCATTGTAGGCAACGATAAATCATATCTCGCATTACACAGCGATTTTATATTAAACACGAGAGTCGAAAAAGAAGCCTGTCCGAATAATCTTGCACCTACAAGCAGTACGACTGCACAACTCGCCATGGGAGATGCATTAGCTGTTTGTCTTTTAGACATGAAAGGATTTTCGAGTAAGGATTTTGCAAAATATCACCCGGGCGGAGCATTGGGGAAAAAATTATACCTGAAAGTAAAAGACATTTATCCGAATAATGCCGCACCGAAAGTTTCGCCTGATGAAAACATAAAAAAGGTTATCGTCGAAATTTCTTCGAACAGACTCGGAGCAGCGGCAGTGATAAAAAACAACAAGATACTCGGTGTGATTACAGACGGCGATATCAGAAGAATGCTGCTGAATCAGAAATCGATTGAAGGCATAGTTGCAAAAGACATCATGTCGCTGAATCCTAAAACAGCCGATAAGGAAACGATGGCCGTTGATGCTCTCAACACCATGAAAAAGCACAACATTTCACAGCTACTTATTACCGATAAAGGAAAATATGCCGGTATAGTGCATTTGCATGATCTTATTAAAGAAGGAATACTTTAGATATTGAAGATTGAAGAATGAAGATTGAATATTTAGGATTACGATAACCTATTGACACCTCAATCTTCATTCTTCAATCTTCAATTTTCAATCTTCAATACTTTCCGCCTACGTATTTCTGTCCTCCGCCCCCGATTCTTTCATATTAATCAAATAGGCGAACAATATGTTTGCAAAGAATCACACTTTTCCATCGTTAAACAATTCTTAAATTAAATAGAGGGAAAGAATACTATTACAACTCCTTTCTAGGAACGTTCTTTCAAATTCGTATTTCGCACACAGACCCAACAACCAGGAGAAACTCTTTTCATAAAATTGGGTCTCTGTGCAAAATACATTCGGGAAAAGAAAAACGATTACTGATGAATAAAATTTTTCATGTTGATAGTTTATTATAGTTAAGTAGTTAATTAGTTATTAAGTTAATGTGTTGTTTAAGAAGCGGCAGAACCTCCAATCTGCCGCTTTTTTTTATCGGATTTTTTAATCCCGGGATTCTGCTTTAGTAAATCAATCTTCATTTTTAATTTTTCATTCTTCTTTATTTTGTTTCTCTTTGCGGCCCAATGGCACTCTTCAATAAGAATCCGAACGGCGAAATGTCCTTTTTAGAACATCTGGAAGCTCTCCGATGGCACCTTTTCCGTTCGACGATAGCTATCATGCTTGCTGCCATAGTTTTATTCTTTTTTAAAGAATTTCTTTTCGATGGCGTGCTTCTCGCTCCAAAGAACCAGGACTTTCTGACTTACCGGGCCTTATGCTGGTTGGGAATGAAGGCCGGACTGGGAACTGATTTATGCATCACGGTCAGCACTTTTACCCTTATCAGCACAGACATTTCCGCCCAGTTTACGACACATATGTGGGTGGCATTTATCGGCGGTGTCTCGATCGGATTTCCATATATCGTCTGGGAGTTATGGCGTTTCATCAAACCGGCACTTACGACAAAAGAGAAAACATATGCGCGCGGCATTGTATTTTATACTTCTTTTCTTTTTATCACAGGAATGTTGTTTGGTTATTATGTCATAACTCCGATGACAATAAATTTTCTCGGCGATTACCAGGTCAGCGCCCAGGTGAAAAATACCATTACACTTGATTCCTTTATTTCTACCGTCACAACAATGACCCTTATTTCGGGAATTGTTTTTGAACTGCCGATAGCAGTCTATTTTTTATCGAAGATCGGATTACTGACACCGCTCTTTATGCGTACTTACAGGAGACATGCTGTCGTTATCATTCTCATTCTTGCCGCCGTAATTACTCCGACATCAGATGCAACAACACTTTTCATGGTGGCGATTCCGCTTTATGTACTTTATGAGATTAGTATACTGGTAAGCGGTTATGTGCATAGGAAGAAGTAGTTACGAATTACGAATTTCAGCAAGTACATATACATAATGGCTCTTTTACCATTCTAATCTCAAGACCAAAAGGCTAAAGGCTAAAAGCTATTTCCTCAGCTCAAAATTCTGCCCCAGGTACACTTTTCGCACCTGCTCATCGGCTGCAAGTTCTTCTGCTGTGCCGGCTTTAAGAATTCTTCCTTCAAATAAAAGATAGGCGCGGTCAACAATGGTAAGTGTTTCGTGAACGTTGTGATCGGTAATAAGTACTCCGATATTACGGTCTTTCAAATGAGCGACAATTGCCTGAATATCTTCAACGGCAATCGGATCCACTCCGGCAAAAGGTTCATCAAGCAAAATAAATTTCGGATCAACAGCCAACGCACGGGCAATTTCAGTTCTTCTTCTTTCACCGCCCGATAAAAGGTCTCCCCTGCTTTTACGAATTCGCTGTAAGCCGAATTCATCGAGCAGTGATTCCGTTTTTCTGTTTTGCTCTTCTCTAGAAAGTTTTGTCATTTCAAGAACAGCGCGAATATTATCTTCAACACTCCGCTTACGAAAAACACTCGCTTCCTGGGCCAGATAACCAATGCCACGCTGTGCCCGCTTGTACATCGGTAAATTGGTAATTTTTTCATTCTCAAGAAAAATATCTCCTTCATTCGGCTTTATCAGTCCGACTATCATATAAAACGAAGTCGTCTTCCCTGCCCCATTCGGTCCCAGTAAACCCACAATTTCACCCTGCGCAACTTCGATCGACACTTTGTCAACGACAGTGCGATGCTTGTAACGTTTGATGAGATTGTTGGAGCTAAGCTTCATGGTTATTGAAGAATGAAAACCCGATAGCTATCGGGTGAAGAATGACTTGTCGCAGACTGACCGGTAAATTATAGAACGGTAGAACAATAACCGTGATCCGTAATTTTAAATTATTAATTTATTTCAGTCTGCTTTTGCAAGTTGAAACTCATACGTCTCCATGATTGGATTCGATAAGAGTTTTTTGCAGGCTTCATCAACTTTTGATTTAGCGGTCTCTTGTGAATCAGCGTCTATTTCAAGAGTGATATGCTTACCAACTCTGACGTTTTCAATTTCTTTCAGACCGATATTCGTTAATCCGTGTGATACCGCTTTCCCTTGAGGATCAAGCAGTGCTTTATGAGGCATAACGTCTATTTCAGCAATAAATTTCATGATGTTTTGGCTTTTGATGTATTCTGAATGATGGATAAAAATATGTACAGGAAAATAAGTACCGGTATAGCGGCGAATAAGAAGAACGGGAACAATATCACTGCAACACCAAGCAATATGTACTGGTACTTGTTATCTCTGAATGCTGACGTCTTAAACTTCAAAGAGAAGAGCGGAATTTCCGAAACCATTAGTACAGAACATAAAATAGAAATACCCATCAAAATGTAGGTATTCAGTATCAGCCAGTCAAATTCGTTTGGAAACTGGACCAATATTAGTGGCAGGGAAACAATCAGTAAAGTATTGGCCGGCACAGGCAGACCGATAAAAGAATTCGTCTGTCTCTTATCAAGATTAAATTTTGCCAGTCGCAGAGCGGAGAATACCGTAATAATGAACGGGAAAAACTGAATGATTCTGACTAAAACATCTGATTGTATGACTTCATGCATATCGGACATTTGTAATAACTTGAATATGACAGCACCGGGTACAAATCCAAAACTCACCATATCAGCCAGCGAATCAAGTTGTTTTCCGAATTCGGTGTTTGAAGCAACTTTTCTTGCCACCATGCCATCGAGCAAATCGAAAAAAGCGGAAATGAAAACAAAGTAAGCTGTGTATTCAAGATGATTTCTGAAAACCATTATTGCCGCAATGCAACCACTAAAAAGATTGGCGCATGTGAGCATATTGGGCAGATGAATTTTCAACTCTGTAAGGTTTGGGTCAAAAATAACTTTTCCAATCGTAATCCCGTGCATGATTTTCAGGATTGTATAAAACAAACGCCTACGAAATCAGACAATTCACAATCGTTGGACAGGATCTGGCCAAAAAGGCGGATTTTTTTCCGGTTTGTAACAGGTTCTTTGAGTGTTAATTCGCCGCAATTTTTGATGAATCTTTTAACGTTCCGGCGGGTATATCTTCTAACAGGAGGGTGGGATAAAATGACAGAGTGAATACAGCATATTAAATTGAAAATGCTACATTTACGAAGTTCACTTCCTCTCCCAAACAGACAATAAATGATTGATTCCTTCGTTTGCCGAAGACCTCAATCTTACTAACCATGAACAATAAAAAACTAACTACCATAATTCTTTTCTCCTGTCTTTCAACAGCCCTGTTTTCGCAGGCTCCGAAATACAGTAACGAATTTTTATCAATCGGTGTCGGTGGCAGACCCATGGGTATGTCGGGCGCTGTCGCGGCTAATGTAGACGATGGTACCGGGGCTGTATGGAATCCGGCCGGATTAACCGGGGTTAAGAGTAATGTTCAGGTCAATGCCATGCATGCCGAACTTTTCGCCGGTATTTCGAAGTTTGACTACCTGACTATTGCAACTAAAATTGATTCGAGCAGAAACATCGGATTTTCGATCATTCGTTTTGGTACCGATGATATTCCGAATACACTAGACATTATGGACGCTTCGGGCGCCATTGATTATTCTAAAATAAAATCTTTCTCTATTGCCGATTACGCATTCCTTTTCACATATGCGGCAAAACTTAAAGTCGAAGGACTGAATGTTGGAGGTAGCGCAAAAATTATTCATCGTAAAGCCGGTGACTTCGGTAAAGCATGGGGATTCGGATTTGATCTGGGTGCGCAATACAAAAAAGACTACTGGAGATTTGGGGTGATGGCGAAAGACGTCACATCTACTTTCAATGCATGGAGCTACAATACTGAATTGCTTGAACCAACATTTAGTCAGACCGGCAATGAAATACCGAAAAATTCAACCGAGATAACCTTACCAAAACTAATTTTCGGAGTTGGCTATCAGAGAAATATTTCAGAAAAAATTTCGGCATTGGTTGAAATGGATTTAGATATGACATTCGATGGTAAACGAAACGTATTTATCAGCAGCGATCCGATAAGTGTTGATCCGCATTTCGGTCTCGAACTCGGTTACGGAAAATTTGTATTTCTCCGTGGTGGAATTCAGAATATTCAGAATGTGAAAAATCTTGATGGAACTACGAGTAAAATTATTCAGCCTAACCTCGGACTTGGCATCGTTATCGGAAGGTTATCAGTTGACTATGCACTGACGAATATCGGCCAGGAGACACTCTATTCAAATGTATTCTCAATAAAGCTTGATATATATAAAAATCAATAATTCAGGTAACCGTTCATTATTCTGCATGAAAAAACTTTTACTGATAATATTCTTTTCAATTGGAATTACCGGGGCGAATGCTCAGCCTTATGATAATTCATGGATTAATTACAGCCAGGAATATTATAAAATTAAAGTATGGCAGCGCGGAATTTATCGCCTGACACAACAGAACCTGATGCTTTCAGGTTTTCCTGCAACTTCTATAGACCCGAGAAAGATTCAGATTTTCAGAAACGGAGTTGAGCAGCATCTTTATGTTTCCGGCGAAAGTGACGGTATATTTGATGCCGGTGATTTCGTGGAATTCTTTGGTGAAAGAAATGATGGCTGGCTTGATCAAAGACTTTATGCCGATTCAAACTGGCACCCTACTCCCGATTATAGCTTGTTCACCGATACAGCTGTTTACTTCCTGACAGTGAGTAATACGAATGGCAAGCGAGTCACTTTGATGACTGATACGAATGCAACCGGACTAACACCTTCCCCTTATTTTATAAAGAACAGCTTTTACCAGGGAGATTATTTCAAAGGACAAATTATTTTCGGATATAATCGCGGAGCCAATGACGGCTCAATCGATTATACAGAAAGCGAAGGCTGGGGAACTGTGTTTGGAAATTACGGAGGAGGCACCTATCCTATTACAATTCCAGTCGCTACCGATAAATTATATACAACCGGTCCGAATACAGAAGTTTCCGTTTGCATGGGTGGAGTAAATAACAAACCACACAACATTAATATGACTATGGCCGGTATTAATTTCAATGATACTTATTATAGCCAGTCATTACGCGAATATCCTTTTTCAATAAGTACCGCTTCATTACAATCACCCTCCACGAATTGTACATTAACTTCCACAACCGGTTCTGCTCAGCCTGATTACAGTATGTTTTACTGGCTGAAAGTTCTTTATCCACATACATTCGACCTCGAAGGCCAAAGCACTTTCGAAATGTTTATTCCGGATGATGGCAGTAAAGCTTTATTAAAAATAACAAACTTCAATGACGGCGGGCAGACTCCCATATTTTATGATCTGACTAACAATCGCCGCTTTACGGTATTTCAGGGCACTTCTAATCCGGCAGTCC
>CAZAON010000402.1:0-5583 GCA_964486655.1 uncultured Flavobacteriales bacterium | reverse complement strand
GACTCCAGCGGTTATGACATTGCCGGACTCATGACGTGGAGTATAAACTGGGATGCAACACCTAACTGTAACAGCGCATATGAATTTGCAAACAATTTTGAAAATATTTTTTCATCCACTACCGGACTGAAAGATCTTAGTCAGTCATCAAGTAATATATTTCCAATTCCATCAAACAATAAAATTACCATTACTTCCCGGATTGGCTTAACGATTAAAATTTTCAATACGTCCGGAGAATTATTATTTATCGATAAAATAAATTCTGAAAATTATTTATTAGATGTTTCTCAATTTACTCCGGGAATATATTTCCTGAACAACGGGAAAGAAGTAGTCAGGTTTATAATACAGAATTGAAATGAAAAATATCACATTCGAAAAAGCACAAACATCTGATGCATCGCAGTTGGCCGAATTAAGAACACAGTTTATACTTGATTTCACCGGACCACAGCCTGAAGCACAGGTAGTAAATTTAAAAAATACGCTTACCTCCTATTTTCAAAAATCTATCACTGACAATAATAGTATTTCATACCTGGCAAAAGTTAAAAATGAAATTGCCGGAACCGGAACACTTGTTTTCAGAGAACAGCCCGGCAACTTTAGAAATCCAACAGGCAGAGTCGGATATGTTATGAATATGTATACGTTACCAAAATTCCGCAGACAGGGCATTTGCACATCGATCCTTGAATTACTGCTATCAGAAGCCGGCTCTGCGGGAATTACTGCATTTGAGTTGCATGCAACAAAAGAAGGAGAACCGATTTATATCAAGAATGGCTTTATTAAACACAGTGAACCCACTTATCGAAAGTATTACTAAACAAAAAACATACTCATTGAAAGGTATTTTATTTTGAAAGTATATTTTTGATACATGTAAACACCCATTTCTGTTTAAAATCTGATCATTTATTTATTCCTGTTTTACCTCTTTCGTACGACTAAAGACTCCGGTTTTCCGGTAAATCTATTTTGATAAATTTGCGGATATAAAAAAAAACAGAAATGAAAAAATTTACTCTTCTATTATCATTTAGTTTATTGATCTGTTTTGCCTCTTCTTACGGGCAATGGATGACACAGAATTTGTCTTCTTCCAGATCAAAATTGGCTGCCGCATCTAATGGTCAACAGGCAATTTTTGCGGGAGGAATAGGTATGATTAGTGTACCACCATCAGTATATGATATGTATACTGAATCAAATAATACCTGGACCAATGGATCGATTTCACGGGCACGATTCGATCTTGCTGCCGCCGCATGTGGTTCAAGAATATTTTTCGCGGGTGGTGCAGACGACTGGATTCTTTCAGTGTTTGACGACGTAGACATTTACCTTGGCTCAATAAATTCATGGACCTCTGCTCATTTTTCAGTTCCAAGATCCAAACTTGCCGGTGCAAGTGCAGGTAGTAAAGTTCTGTTTGGCGGAGGAACATTTGAAATGAATGCACAGGATTACAATACTGTGGATATATATGATACTGCAACACTTCAATGGACAACAGCACAGTTAAGCAATCGCCGTTATTCATTAGCCGGGGCAGGCTCAGGGAATATCGCATTATTTGCCGGTGGCCGTGATAATAGCGGTACGGTATTTAAAAATGTGGACATTTATGATGCTACGACAGGAATGTGGACAACGGATAGTTTGACCGAAGCCAGATCGAATTGTGTCGCTACATCATGTGGCAATAAAATTTATGTAGCCGGCGGATTAAATGCTTTTGGATTACCGAGTAATGTAATTGACATTTATGATGTTTCAACCGGAACCTGGACTTCTGATACACTTTCAATTGGTCGTGCGAATGTATACGCATCATCAATTGGAAATCTGGTAATATTTGCCGGTGGAATTGATGGCGGGTCTACGGCATATGATGTAGTTGATATCTATGATACGCTCACCGGTACCTGGACAACATCAACTCTAACCACTGCTCGTTATGCGGCTGCTGCAACGTCGATTGGCGATAAGTTCATGATCGGTGGCGGAGTAAATACTTCCGGAATGCCGGTTGGAACAGTTGAGATTTACTCCTTAATTCCTAATTCAGTAAAAAATATTAATGAAAATAACGTTTTTGGAATCTATCCGAATCCTGCCAATGAATTAATGCAAATAAAATTGTTCAACACAATAAAAAATGGACACTTGTCAATTTGCGATATTTCAGGTAAAACTATTTTCGAAAGTGCCCTAAATACATCAACCGGAGCTTTAACTATTAATACTTCCGGATTCAATCAGGGAATTTATTTCATCAGAATATCAGATGGAACAGATGTTGTTTCAAAAAAATTAGTCATAGAATAATTGCATTATACAAACCTGATTTCCGATCCTGTTTACTTCGGAAATCAGGTTTTTTTTCTTTACCGGACTATTAAATTTTTTTCTTAAAAGAAATAGTCATAAAAATGAACAACAAGTTTCAATAAATTTTCAATATTTTCTTACATATTTCATTACCAAATTTTTCTTTTCGCATTAATTCAAGGTAAACTACCTGTAATAAGACGATCACTTTTTACAACATCTTTTTCAATCAGGCATTATATTCTATTTGAAAAACAGAAAAACGAGTTAAGATAAGTTTTCATCTTATACGCTTGATCATCAATTATCTAATTAGAAGTTCAGGAGTAATAATTAATGCAAAAAAAGACAATTCAATAAAGCTGACATTAAAAAATAAAAATAAAGCTTCCATAAATAAAGAATTAAAAATTAAAAAAATTGCTCAAATAATTCGATTAGCAAAATACACGAATAACTTACTGTTGAGAAACAGTACTTGGTTCAAATCGTATTATTTATCGAAAACGGGCATAAAATCAACATAGCTCGAAAACACATTTATGAAACACAAAAGTTGTATACTACTTCTTGCAACTCTTTTGTTATTTATGCTTTCCAGTAAAAAGGATTTTGCACAAGTAACAGGGGACTTTCGCTCAAATGCGACCGGGAGTTGGTCTGCTCCGGGTACATGGCAACGATACAGCAGTACAGGTACGTGGCAAAATTCCGGTGTGGGAGAAAACTCGCCCGGTCAGGTTCCCGGAGTTGGTGCAGCCAGTGGCAATGTCACCATTCGTAACGGAAATACGGTTACACTTGATATTACAAATGCAACTGCAATTGCCAGCCTGACAGTTGGAGGCGGAGCATCCGGCGTCTTGCAATTTGAAACGGCATCAAACCGGACATTAACTGTTACAGGAGATGTATCAGTGTTGGCCGGTGCCTCATTCAATGTACAAAACGGAGGAACTCAGAACGGATCAATTATAGTTGGCGGGAATTTTTCAAATGCAGGAACAATAAATTTCAGACAATCGGCCACTCGTTATGCGGATATAACAATCAATGGTTCTACGATAAGTGGTAATGGTACCTATTCGGCGATGCGTAATATTACAATTGGCGGCGCGATTACAAATAGTTCAACTTCAACATTCAATATATACGGAAATTTTACTTTCAACAATTCATTCAGTTGTACAGCCGGTACACTTAATTTCTTAGGCGGAACAACAATAAATTTAGCCGGAACAACTGCTCCGACTTTTAATAACATGAGCATTGCGACGAACTCTACGATCGTCGCTTTAACCGGTATTTCAGGACTGACAGTAAATGGGAATTTCACGATGTCAAATACCTCGACATTTGATTTCGGATCGGGAAGTGCGAGAATTGTAACCATTGGTGGTAACCTTGTTACACCACAGACGATCACAATGACAGGCGCTTCTCTTGCACATGAATTAAAACTTGGTGGAGCGGCGAATGCGGCACCTGCCACATTTAATACCACTGCAGGTTCCGGAAGTATTGTTGAATACTATGGCGCGTCTCAAACAGTATTTGCATCGCTTAATTACAGATATCTGAAATTTACGGGTAGCGGTACAAAAACAATATCAGGAACAATAACTGTAAATAATGATTTTAGCATTACCGGTTCATCAATTACTGTTTCAAATGCCAATACGCTGAATGTAACGGGAAACATGACTAATTCAGGTACGGGTACAACTACCTGGGGAGGAAATGCAAACACATTAAACCTTACCGGAAATTTAACCATATCCAACAATACAACATTTACAATTTGTAATACGGCCGGACAAATTAAAACTCTTGCTATTACAGGTAATGTGCAGGTTGACGCGGGATGTACGATTAATGTGGGCGCATTCGCAACTGTTAACCTTATGACAATCTCCGGAAACCTCTCGGTAGACGGAACATTCAACATGGTTCAGACTTTTCCCGGGAACGTTTGTAACGTAACATTTTCAGGGGCTTCGAATAATACGGTCTCATCTCCGGGCGGAACCGGAACTATTGCTTTCAATCAGATCACATTAACAAAAGGGGCGCTTGCCAATGTATTGGAAGTTCAGACTCCAATAACCATGTCTTCCCCTACAGCCGCCGGTACTTATCTGACATTAACAAGCGGAACATTCAAATTATCCAGTGCTTCTACCCTTACTCCTTATTTCGGCGCAAGTACTATTTGCGCGGGAATCGGAGGACTTTGGATCAATCATTCGAGCGCCAGTGTATCATGTGTTCAGACAGCTACTTCGGCTAACCCCGGAATTCCAACGGTTACTGGTACACTGCATATAACTGCAGGATCATTCTCTTATGGTAGCGGTAACGACGTCATGACGTTAAATGCCGCAACCAGTAATTTGTGGATCGACGGAGGTACTCTTAATATGTATGGCGGTATTGCATTCACCAGTACTTCTCAATTTAACATGACTTCGGGTGATGTCAATATTTATCCACAGTCATTTAACAATATAGCAGCCGGTACCACGATATTGAGCTTCGGCTCCACTAGTGCTGTCAACGCAGTTACATTTACCGGTGGAACATTAACCATCGCAGATCCCCCAATAACCGGCGCTGGCGGTACAACAATTTTCGTGACACCGACCGCGGGATATGCATACAACTTTGCCGGAAGTACAATCAATCTGGGCAATGGCACAAGTAATAACAACGGAATTGCTGCCGTAGGTTTCTCCATTGATGCTGGAGGACGATATCCATTAAGCACAGTTAATATAAATAACGGTACATCAAGCGGAACAAACAGATTTGTCAGATTACTCAACACCAATTGCATAATCGATAACAGCCTTGACATCGGAAGTAATGCCAATGACAATTTACAACTGAACGGAAGAACACTGACATTAAACGGTACGCTTACCGTCGGAACGGGTACAATCACAGGAAGCGCAACTTCAAGCATATCAATCGGAGGAAGCAATACTCCTGTTATGAATTTACCGGCCATTGGCGGTGGTACCCTCCTCAACCTCACAATAAACAAAACCGGTACGAATAGTACAGTCACTCTCGGAGGTTCCTTAGCATTAGCCGCAGCCGGAGTTTAAACTCTTACTTCAGGCGTTCTTGAAATCGGAAATTATAACCTCACCTTAAATAATAATGCAGCTGCCGCTATTGCCGGTTCTCCTTTCAGTACAAACAATATGATAGGAACAAACGGAACGGGTTACCTGATTA
>CAZAON010000401.1:0-3209 GCA_964486655.1 uncultured Flavobacteriales bacterium | reverse complement strand
GGTGAAATTTTCTGATATACATAACTCAGAAAACATGCGGCTGATGTAAATATTCCAAGCTTCTGTAAAGCATCGGTAGCCTTGATCGGATAGTGATATAATTTGTTCTTATAATAAATCCTCGTGAGCCGGTCAATAATCCGGTAATCCCTCCCTGCAACCTCCAGCCAGACTTTATTCACACGGGTGTCGCTGCTGAAGAAACGGTGCGGACCTAAATCAACTCTCTGACCCCAAAGATCAATGCTCTTGGCAAGTCCGCCAACGCGTGGTCCGGCCTCGAATACTTCAACCTCAAAATTCGCTTTTGCCAATTCATAAGCAACAGTAATACCTGCGGGACCACTTCCAATAATTGCAATCTTCTTCCTAAAGCTCATAAAAGTTTCAAATCTAATTAAATTTACAACCCAGCCAAAAATAATTAGGTAAACCTAATAAATGTACAAGGTATGCAGGCAGATACTAACAACTTTATTACAAAGTGGTATGATATTAAATTCCCGCTGTTCGATATTCTCCCATGAATTTATTAATCTGACCCTTTAATAACATCAACTCGCCACAATGAGAGGTGAATTATCAGGGAATCCTTCTTAATCCCGGGCCATACTTTCGAATTATACTCCACTATTCTTTCCGTCATTATTATGTTTATTTACAGCTACCCGGCAACAAAAGTAAAATGATTAAGAATGATAAATATCAAAAATAATTTATCTTCGAACGATCAAACATCAGCTGCTAATGCGAGTATCCAAATTGCATTATTACCGTAGCACGGATTTTTAAAATTATTTAATACTAAAAATTATTTTCAGATTCGATTATGAATATCAGAGTTAAAATACTTCAGCTTATTGACTTTGTTTCCAAAAGTGACAGTCTGAAAATTATACTTTTTATTTCCGTTATTCACCGGCTGTTTTACTTTCTCATCTTAAATCATTTTAAATTATTCTATACTCCCGACTCCGTTACATATTTTGTACCTGTATCCTTTTTTAAAGGACAGGTCGATCTGTTGAGGACACCGGTCTACCCCGAATTGATAAACCTGCTCGAGTTTATCTTCAGAGATAAACTGATTGCATCAATCGTTATTTTCCAAAATGTATTTTCACTGCTATCCATCATACCGTTTCATTCGATCGTAAGCAGACTTTTCGCCAATAAAGGGATTGTATTTTTGAGTACGTTGTTTTATGGTTGCTCAAGTCTGTTGATTGATCAATGTGCCAATATAAATCCGGAAGGAATATGCCTTGCCGCTTCCACTTTCTATTTATACATTCTGTTCAACTTTTTTGAGAAAAATATTCCGGGAAAACGGACAGCATTCATGGCCGGATTTGCACCGGTTTTCCTTGTAATGCTGAAGCCTACGTATCTGGCTATGCCGTTAATCTTAACGTTGCTGATTCCCAATCTGGCCCTTTTTAAAATACGTCTTTTGAAAAAAACAGACATGTATTTTTTCGCCGGACTTGCACTTTGTTTCATATGCATTTGGGGTTATGCGGAAGTCAATAAGCGTCAAAACGGTGAGTTCGCGCTGACGAAGGTTTCTGATATCAATAATTTCTCAAACATCATTATTTCCGGAGGATACAAATACGGAGGTGATAAAGAATTTATAGACATTATTGACACTTCGAAAAGCAAGGGATATTATTACTCTACATTTCTTATTATAAACAATGTCTATGACCACAGATTAAAGTGTGAAGAAAGATATTCGAAGTACCTCCCGCTGGACGATAAGATGGCTAAAGGAGTAGAAATGTTTAAAACAAAAACCTATCCGTTCGAAAGAATCAGTCAGTTTATTATTAATTCAAGTAAGTCGATGGTGCATAAAAGATTTTTAGCCGGAAAGATTTTAACCATATTCAGAGTTTACTGGGACATTGCATTAGTTATGCTTGCAAACATGCTGTTCTTTATTCTGGCCTATTACAAAAGAAACACCATCAATTATTTTAGTTTATTCTGCGTCCTGTTTGTCTTCAGCCAGTTTATTACAATTGCCATAGCCGGAATATACAACTGGGACAGGGTACTGATTCCTTCTCACACATTTATTCTATTAATCATTGGATTTTTATTGGATACGGTAATGAAGGCTCGGTTTTTACGGGAGTAAGAAATGGGAGAATGTCAACTAAAAATACATATTAAAAATTCAACAACTTAATTGATCAATTTTAAAATATCGTAGTTATGAAAACGAATTATCGCAAAGTAGTATTTCTATAATCGTTTTAACATTTCAACCAGGATTTTATTAGATTCAATCATTGCGATAACAACTATTGTGAGATTACCGATGCTTTCCGAATCGAAATAGCAACTAATTAATCTAAAAACTCACTAAATTCAATTTTTACTGAATTAATAATTGGCAAAATAAAATTTTAAGCAGAAAACTTGAAGGAAAAAATAGATTCTGACGCAATCAAGTTAAATTTCATTCTATCTCTATCATATCTAAAAGCATTTTGTCAGGAATTTTAGCGATTTATATAACTTGTTAATAAAAATCTCGAAAATAATTTGCATAGGAAATTTAATATTTATTCTTTGCGTCTAGTTTTTAATAGTTTTAATCAAGAAAGTTTTAATTCAACCACTTTATAAGAAATAATCCATATGAAATCCGCCACATTCATCATCTCATTTATTGCGCTTGCTTTTAGCTCGCTCAAGATTCACGCACAAGTGCATTATCCTGTAATCTCAATGGAATTGCACTCTGCCGATATTGCTAATAATTTGTCAAACAGCATACCGGACATATCAGATTCAACAATCTTTAACGTATCGATGAAGGTATTAGTATCAGACACGACTTCAATTTCTAATCTTCATGTTTTATTAAAGCGAAGTGCAAATGAGCAATCTTCACTACTTTCCAAAAATTTTACTTACGATGCTTTCGGTACATTCTCCGACGGGACATCATATGCTAGAAATGGCTATGAAATAATATTGAATCTTGGAAATTTCCAGGGCACAATCTATCCATACGCCGAATTGGTTGTCACATCTTCGAGTACAACTACAGATCCAATAATTTACTATTAAACTACACAATACCGATGAAAACTATTAACATTCACCTTGGTAAGGTAAGTGGCTGACTTTTTCAAACAGGTTAAAAATAGATTTTATATCTTAACCTTAACGAAAAAGTCTATGAAAAAGCC
>CAZAON010000400.1:0-5279 GCA_964486655.1 uncultured Flavobacteriales bacterium | reverse complement strand
ATTCACTTTGTTTCACTTGAATCTAATATAGATGCCTTAGGTTCTAATAATTTAAATTTAATGATCAATTGGCTGAATGCCGACTTATCAGCCAATACTCAAAAATGGACTATTGTGATGTTTCATTATCCCCCATACACTAAAGGCATGGGCGATTCTGATTTAGAACCCAATATGATAAGTTGCCGAACGGTTATCGTTCCGATTCTTGAAACGCACAACGTTGACTTAATACTATCGTCTCATTCTCATACGTACGAACGATCGGTTCTGATGAAAAATCACTATGGTCCCTCCACAACTTTTAGTCCGGCAATTATGGCTGTCGATACTTCATCCGGTTCTTCTCCCGGTTTTTATGATAAAACTTCTTCAGCGGTTAAGGGATCAGTCTATGCTGTGTTGGGAAGTATTGCAGATAATTTACCGGTGCAAACTGGCTGGCCTCATCCAGCCATGTACACTTCAATAGATTCGACATCAGGTTCGATAGTAATTGATGTTTATGGTGATACCCTGAATTTTAAATACCTGACTTCTACAAATACAATTGCCGATCAATTTGGAATGATTAAACTAACTTCAACAGTCGGAATTAAAGATCCGGAAAATGAAACGGAAAAGTTGCTTCTATACCCCGATCCGGTAAATTCGCTCCTTACTATTCAATACTCCGGCAAGAATGATGAAAGTGTCAAAATCAGTATCGTAAATTGTATGGGTCAGACTATAAAGAACAAAGAAATAAACGGCAAATTTTATTTCGAAAATCTGGATGTAAGCGGAATGAATAAAGGGGTATACTTTATCAGACTTCAGGGAAAATTAACTAATATTACAAAACGATTTATTAAAAATTAATCTGACCAATGAATAAACTTTTACTGCTAACGATTTTAACATTTCTGACTTCGAAAAATATTCTTTCTCAGAATTTACTTCTCAACGGAAGCTTTGAAAATAATATCGCTAGTGGAAATACGATTCATTTGTCTGAAACCTGGGATAGCATTGTGGCGAATTCATATCACATTGATGCCGGCATACAGGACTTATTAATGAATGATTCATGCGGTGTCGCCTCTGACGGCAACTGGTTTGTACATACTACAACCTGGGGATTTTATTTCTATAGTGCATTCAGTCTTGAGATTTCAACAAATCTCATAATCGGACATACATATAAAGTAAGCTATGATTTTCGTACATGCGAAGGACAAACATGCAATGTGAACACATCTATCTCTGATTCATCATATATCCAGGGTTCGGCAAATGATCATTTATATAATAATATGGTTTTGACGACAACTTGGGGTACATATAGCTACACGTTTGTTTCGACTTCAACCGGAAAATATCTTTCTGTATCACCTTACAATCAGAACAATCATAATATAGAGCTGGATAATTTTATTTTGGAAGATCTTACTTCGGGCATTTCCGAATTTGAATCAGCCGGGATCAGAATTTTCCCAAATCCTGTTTCTGATAAATTATTTTTTGATTCAGAAAATAATTCTTTCACAAAACCCTGCCAAATTTTAATAACAGATATTTCCGGAAAAAAAATCAGGCAATTAAATTTTGACCGGCTACCATCATCTGTCGATTTAGAATTCCTGGAAAGCGGAGTCTATTTTCTGACTCTTGGTTACGAAAGATCTCTGTACAGAACCACAATACTAAAAGAGTAGCCCCGGACCCGAACTCAGGACCCGGTCTCATCTTCCTACTCCCTTATAATCTTCTTGGTAATCTTATTACCTCCCTGCAAGAACTCAACGAAGTAAATTCCCTTGTGAAAAACGGAGAAGTCAAAGGCATGCTTATTTTCTCCTTCAATCGCTTCAACAGGAAGATCAATAACGGTTTTACCAACCATGTTGAATACTCTGATTGTTACAGATTCATCACCTGTTGAATTGAAGTTTACGTTGAGTACATCTTTAACAGGATTCGGGAAAACACTAAGCTCTCTCTGAAAAGATATTACTTCTTCCGCAGGCTCTTCATTGTCTATCCTGAAATTAGTGTTCGAAACATTTATCCGCAGATTATAACAAATAACAGGATCAAACACACCGTTTTTACCAATTACTTTGAGATAATATGTTCCGGCAGAGTTAAAATTCTTCCTGATCGAATCATTCGTTGTACCTGTTGCCGCGGTAGTTGCCAATTGCATTAATGAAGAATTATACAACGTCATATTATAATCTTTCGGCAGGTTCGAAAGTACAATCAGGATTTTAGTATTGGGAGCTGTCGTCGTAAATGTAAACCAGTCAGCGTCGGTCGCAACATTTATCTGACCGCTAATGTCAGTGTTTGTTGCAACAGCTACTCCCGACAGGTAAGTGTTATTCGGCTCATTCGCATCTGTACAATTGCTGGGAGCGGTTGTAAAAGATGATTGAGATGAAAAACTACCGGGTCCTGACTGGCAATTTGCAGAAACCTGGAAGGTATAATTTGTTCCGGGAGTTAATCCTGATAATGCTTTTGAATTTGATGTTGTCGAGACACCTGACCAGGAATTCGTATTTGTAACTTTGTATTGAAGGGTATAGGTAATAGCGCCACTTACCGCACCCCAGCTTAATGTTGCGCCACCGGGAGTAACATTTGCGGAGACTAGTGAAAACGGAATTCCGCATGGAGGAGCGATCAATGTTGTAAACGAAGAAATGGTTGAATAACCGCCTCCTCCTAAATTACAGACTGCCTGAATCTGGAATTGGTATTTGGTACTGCCGCTAAGATTTGAAAGTGATTTTGAATTCGTTGTTGTTGTAACCGTACTCCATGTAGTTGCAGTGCTTTTCTTATACTTCAATACATAGCTATTCGCGCCGCTTACAGGTGTCCAGGAAACCGTTGCACTGTTCGATGTGATGGAAGATGCGGTTAAACCCGTTGCCACTCCGCAAGTAGAAGCGGTTGAGGGAGGCTGGCAACCGTTTGAACTAAGCAAAGATGCTCTCGGTCCGCCCACAGAAAACAAGGCATTCATACGAGTACTTTGTCCCGATGTAAACATGTTCATACAAGCATCGTCTACATAATCCATATAATTCATAAACATCACTCCCGGTGATACAGATGAACAACCGTCAGTATGCGGAAACGTAGGACAACCATAACTTTCAGTTCCCTGATTCGGAGTATCACCAACATTGTCGCTGCCTGCACAACCTGAATCATCGCCCCAGATATGGACAAGATTCAGCCAATGTCCTACTTCATGTGTTGCGGTGCGGCCGAGATTATAGTTTGCCATCGAACCATGCAACTGCATACTTCCAACAGTGCTATATAATAATACAACACCATCACTTGCCGACGGACCACCGGGATACTGCGCATATCCTAATAGTCCGCCTCCGAGATTAGCCACCCAAATATTCAGATAACTTGAAGATGGCCATGGATTCATTCCGCCTGCATTGTATTGCTTAACATTATCATCGGCGAAGAATGATGTTATTGTTGTTGATCTCCGTTCGATTCCAGTCGTTGCAGCGCCATTAGGGTCTCTCTTTGCAAGACAAAATTGAATGTTTGTATTAGCCGCAATTCCCTGCCATACAAATGGAACATTGGAAGCATCCGTATTCATTTTTGCAAAATCAAGATTCAGCTGATTTATCTGAGCCTGACATTGTGCGTCTGAAATATTTTGTGACGGACTGTTATATACAATATGAAATACAACCGGAATGGTAATAGGAGCATTAACGGTGTTTGAACCAATCTCCTGATTTCTTGCAACACTATAGGCATTGGTAAAAACTTCCAATTGAGCCATCCGTGATTCCATATCCGGATCCAGTTGTTTCAACCTGTTCAGGTTTTCAATACTTCCACATTTTCGTTTTATAGTATTCTCTGATCCCGCTCCGAAAGAAAAAGAATAAGCAAAAATCAATACTATACTTAGTAGCGTTTGTTTCATTTAATTGCAAATTGGTGTCCTGCAATATATGGCCGCATAGAAAAGAAAACAGATAAAAAATGCTGCTTTTCTTACATTTAATCAATTCCACCAACTATTATTAGCCTCTTTACCAAAAATGAAGTTACGTCAAAATAAAAAAAAATCTCACCCACTTAAACTGTGGGTGAGATAGGTCGCAGAGGGGATTAAACACACATTACTAACTAATCATTTTAATACTTTTATTCTGCTACACTTGGTATCTGAACGAACCTCTAATATATAAATTCCTTTTGAAAGAGCCGAAGTGTTAAGCGTAATATTTTCGTTAAATTGCGTTAACATAATTCTGTTTCCAAGCATGTCAAAGAGTGTAATCATTGCTCCCGCATTTTCATATTCAGCGGCGAGAGTAATTCTTAATTCATTTAAAAACGGATTTGGAAAAACTTTTAGTTCATTGTCGGTGAAAGACTGACTGTTAATTCCGGTAGAAGTAACTTCACAATATTTGACAATCCAGTAATCGCTGCTGAATCCACCCCAGGCATCTTCCGTCTTATCACCGCCCAACAGGGAGTTATCGCTAGTAACAACAACATAGCATTTCCCTTCCATTGTTTCTTTAATAAGTCCTGCCTCATGATGTCCGTTTGTAAAAATTGTTTTATCCCATAATTTGTTTCCCGATGAATCAATTTTGATAACCCATGCCTGTTCGACACCAAGGTTTGCTTCTGTTTTATCTGCTCCTATGACTGAATAAGAGGTAGCTCCCAATAGATAACCACCATCACTCGATTCATAGATGCTGGAGAATTCATCTTCGGCGCCAACTCCACCGAAATCTCTTTCCCATACAATTCCACCTGCAGAATTTAGCTTCACAATCCAGAAATCATATTGTCCGTTGCTTGGCTGCGTTTTATGACCACCTACTCCGGAAGTAGTCCATCCGCCAAGTACAAATTCACCTGTTGTAGTTTGAATCATTGTTTGAAAATTATCATCCCCAAGTCCGCCAAATGAGCTGTCCCATTGAATTGTACCGACGGAATCAGTTTTAACCAACCAGTAATCCACGCCACCCTGTGAAGTATCTGTTTTAGTTCCCCCGACAGCACCCGATGACTGACCTCCATGAAGAAATCCATGATCAGGAGTTTCTATCGAAATTTTGTATTGTTCATATCCCAGTCCTCCGTAAACTTTATCCCAAAGCTTATTTCCGAGTGAATCTGTTTTAATTATCCAATAGTCATTAATACCAAATTTGGCCTGGGTTTTATCGCCACCGATCCCTGAATTAGAGTCTCCTCCGAGCAGGTATCCGCCGTCT
>CAZAON010000399.1:0-2661 GCA_964486655.1 uncultured Flavobacteriales bacterium | reverse complement strand
AAATGGGAAAACCTGTGGCAAGGAATATTTGTATAGTAAAAGAGTATCAAGCTAATTCGAAATTGTATTCTGACACTTACTCATAAAAATATTTTAAGTGACGATTCAGCTAATGCTAAGGAATATCCTGGAATGAAATTTTGAATGAACTTGAAGTATTAGTCTTAAAAGATTGAAATGGTATGGCGTTAAAACAACAACTTAGAATTTGTAAAAAAGGTCACAAGTATTATAAGTCCGGCGATTGTCCGACCTGTCCGGTTTGTGAAAAGGAGAAAAAACCGGGTAGCGGATTTTTATCTTTGCTGGCAGCACCTGCCAGAAGGGCGTTGGAACAAAATAACATTACTACGCTTAAAAAACTTTCGGGATATAGTGTGGATGAACTTTTACTCTTACATGGTATCGGAAAAACAACTATTCCGAAACTAAGGAAAGCATTAGAGGAAAAAGGATTAAAATTTAAAAATAAAAAATGAGAAGAATTAAAGCATTCAATTTTCTTACATGTAATGGCTTTTACAAGGGTGTCAACGAAGATACAAGTTGGCATTTTCATGGAGAAGAAGGAAATGAGTACTCCGAAGAGCAATTAAAATCCGGCAACATTTTACTTTTTGGCCGAAAGACATATGAGATGATGTATAGTTTCTGGCCGACTAAAATGGCTGCTGAATTGTATCCTTTTGTCGCGGAGAAAATGAATAGTTCTGAAAAAATAGTATTATCAAATTCGCTTACTAAAGCTGAATGGAATAATACAAGCATTCTCAACGGTAACGGCATTCAGAAAATCAGCGAATTGAAATCTACAAAGGGAAATGATTTTACGATACTGGGCAGTGGAAGTGTCATTACTCAATTGGCCGATGCGGGTTTAATTGATACTTATGAATTGATGATTGACCCTTTTGCAATCGGAAACGGAACTCCGTTTTTGAATAATATCAAAAGGAAACTTGAATTAAGGCTTTCCGATACGCGGATTTTCAGGAAAAGCGGGATAGTACTGTTGACATATCAACAAATTTAGATCAGTTGTGACATCATTTTGATTTTTTAACATTTGATGGTGAATTTGAATTGAATTATTTTCTATTTTTCGTTAATGAAATCAATCCTCTCTGTACTCTCTTCTATTTTTATTTGTTATTCGCTTAACGCCCAAACCTTCGTTGTGGGAGAAGTGGATCCTTCCGGTGATGCGACTCAGCAATTGTCACCAGACCTGAAAATTATCTATCATGCAACAGATATGGCAGATGACAGCATCTGGTTTAAGATGGAATTTTATCAACGCGTAGATAATGTTGCATGGAATGTTAAAATTGGCATTGATAATAATTCGAATCCGGCCGATGGCGGTACATGGCCCGGTACGAATCAAAGCATGAAGTTTGATATGCTCGCCGATATTTACAGTAATCCCGGTTTCCCTCCGCCATACGGAAACTTATTGGATGAAAACGGAAATTATATTTCAAGCAGCATAAATATTTCATTTCCTGATACAGCTACAGTAATATTCGGAATCCGCCTTTCTGATATACTGCCTTCCGGAAACAGTTTTAATTATATTGCCGGAACCGGAATAGTTGCCGGTCTCGTAAATGACGATATTCCCGACTCCGGAATGATTTCCGCATTAGCTACCGTTGGTATTGATAAGACAATCATTTCCTCTGAAATTGCAATCTATCCGAATCCGGCCAATGAAATTATTTACCTTCAATCAAACCTGAGTTTTCAATTGCCATGCTTACCTTTTAACTTGTATGATTCACAGGGAATAATTGTCAAAAGCGGGATTATTGGTCGGGCTGTCAATACAATAGACATTGAATCACTTCGCGAGGGAATTTATTATTTATTGATCGTGGATGACAAAGAGGTACAACGGTTAAAGTTTATTAAGGCTGACTGATTTTTTGTAATGTATTTCATGTGTGCCATTTATTTGTAAAAGATTGAGTAGAACAGGCATTTTTTTTAAATTTAGCACCCGTAAAATTATTTAGTATTATTTTGATCTGCCAGAATCTTATATGGGATTTTGGTTGGACGGAATATATAAGAAGGTACCCTATGGAACAAGCTGAGATCACGTGTAAAAACTGCGATAATGTATATACAGGCAACTATTGCAACATGTGCAGGCAGCCAGCAGAAACACACAGAATTACATGGGGAGAAGTACTTCATTTTTTATTTCACGCTTTTTTTCATGCCGATAAGGGTTTGCTGTATACAATTAAAGAATTGTTCCTTCGTCCGGGTAAAACAATTCGCCAATATATTCAGGGTAAAAGGATAAATCATTTTAATCCAATTCTTTTTTTAATTATTACCGGCGGTATCGCTACAATTCTTTATTCATTTTTAGAATTAAGGCCCCCTAATGAATCAGTCGAACTCAGTAAAATTGAACATCTAAATGCAACTCTTGCACACAAATATTTTATAGTAGTCGGATTGCTATTCATTATTTTACTGACAATAACTGATTACTTTTTTTATTTCAGCAGAAAATATGATGTGCCTGAATTAATTATTTCAAATTCCTTTCAATCAGGTCAAATATTTGTTTATTTAATTTTATTTATCCCATTGCTTATTTTGCAGAATAAAGTTAATCAGAATGGAGAAGTACATATTAACTTG
>CAZAON010000398.1:0-15924 GCA_964486655.1 uncultured Flavobacteriales bacterium | reverse complement strand
ACGAATTACGAATTACGAATCTAGCTATAATCCAAAAAGTATAGCTAAACTCGAAATTGTATTTAGAAAATTCCTATTCGTAATTGGTAATTCAAAAAGCAATTACCATATAGCCTTTTTGTTCCAAAGGCGCTGTTGGTACATTATCGAAAATTGTACTCTGAGCTGCCTGCATGGCTTTGGTTTTCAGATATTCGCTTGTTGAGGTTGAACCTGGCGCACCCGGCACTGCCTTTTTAACGTGTCCGTATTTATCAATGACAATTTCAACAACCACTACACCTTTCTCCTGTGTCAGATTGTCGATCTTTGGCGGTTTGGCGATCGTTCTATCGGCTACTTTGTAACGAACTTTATAATCCCCTGCACTTACTTGCTTTTCACCGGGTTCTCCTTTGAAAGAAGATCCTGAGGAAGCCGGCTCGTCAACAATCTTTTCACCGCCTTCAACAAAGTTTATGGAATGAATTTCAGATATTTTGATCTTCTGAACCGATCCCTTATATAAAAAATCCACCACCCCGTTGTTGAGTGATTTTACTTCACCGATTCTCTTTTCACCAGTTCTTAACTGAATAGTTTGCTGAGCAAAAACACCTGTTCCAAGGAAAGTTAATGCAGCCATAAATGTTATTCTCTTCATTTAAAATATTTTTTAGCGAATTTAGTCTTATGTAATATGTCTTGTCAGACAGAATTGAAACTTATGAACGACAAGGGGTTAATTGTGCTGTAAAGAACGCAAAAGGCAAATTAAAATTTGAGAATTAATTCAAATTACACCTTTTCTTCATGTTACTAACCAGATCTGATGAATCTATCTTTAAGTTAAAACTCCTGACTTAAGACTCTTTACTGAAGTCTGTTTACTCAATACTAATGACTAATTTAGCGGCCTATGAAACTTCTTTTATCCTACCTTAAAAATTATAAAAACTTAGTCTTCTTAGCTTTATTGCTCGCCGCGATAAATCAGAGTTTTTCGATGATGGATCCGATCATTGCCGGAAAGATGCTGGATAAATTCGGTGTACACATCGGGGACTATCAAAATGATCCAACCAAAAGTTTTTTTAATGACATTATCATTTATCTATTGGCATTAATTGGTGTTGCGATGGTATCCCGGATTGCCAAAAACCTGCAGGATTATTTTGTAAATGTAATTGTACAGCGAGTTGGCGCTAAAATGTATACCGAGGGAATCGCTCATTCACTTGATTTACCTTATCAGGTATTTGAAGATCAGAGAAGCGGAGAAACATTAGGCAAACTTCAAAAAGTCAGAGTTGATTCTGAAAAACTGATAACATCTTTTATTAGTATTGTTTTTCAGACACTGGTCGGACTGATATTCGTGATCTGGTATTCATTCACCCTCCACTGGCTTATTGCACCTGTGTTTTTAGTTACCGTGCCTCTGCTTGCAGTAATAAGCAGTTTATTGAGTAAGAATATTAAGAAAGTCAGTAAAGAAATTTTTACCGAGACTACTGCCTTAGCCGGTTCGACAACTGAATCACTCAGGAATATTGAATTAGTCAAAAGTCTTGGTCTTGCCAACCAGGAAATTGGACGTCTCAATTCAACAACAAAAAAAATTCTCAAGCTTGAATTAAAGAAAGTCAGATTTGTTCGTAGTCTGAGTTTTGTCCAGGGAACTACTGTAAATTTCTTAAGAACAGTTTTTGTATTCCTTCTGTACTACCTGGTTTTTCGTGATCTGATTTCACCCGGAAAACTTTTAACACTTACCTTCTTTAGCTTCTTTATATTTGGACCACTTCAGGAACTTGGCAATGTGATTGCAATTTACCGTGAAGCGGAGGCATCGCTGAATAATTTCAAAGACATACTTTCTACTCCGGTTGAGGCCCGTCCTGCCCAACCTTCTAAAATCGGCAAGATTCGTGAACTCGCTTTTGAAAATGTTTCATTTAAACATCTCACGGCAGATCACAATGCGGTCGAAAATATTTCATTCAAAGTTAAAACAGGAGAAAGCATCGCTTTTGTTGGTCCGTCGGGCGCCGGAAAAACAACACTCGTTAAACTTTTAGTCGGATTATACCTGCCACGTGAGGGAGCTATTTTTTACAATGAAACTCCGGGTGATTCAATAGACAAGGACGAATTACGGGGACAGATCGGACTCGTAACACAGGATTCTCAATTATTCAGCGGAACGATTCGGGAAAATTTATTGTTTGTGAATCCGGCTGCAACCGACGAACAATGTATGGAGATGCTATATAAAGCATCTTGTCACAGTCTTCTCGCACGTGCAAAAGAAGGCCTGGATACTGTGATTGGCGAGGGTGGTGTAAAGGTTTCAGGAGGTGAAAAGCAAAGACTGTCAATTGCCCGCGCATTATTACGGAATCCAAAACTGATAGTGTTTGATGAGGCTACTTCGGCACTCGATTCCATAACTGAAGAAGAAATTACCGGAACGATAAGAAGTTTATCGGAACTGGAAGAACACATAACAATTATGATTGCACACCGGTTGAGTACAATTATGCATGCAAACCGGATTATTGTGCTTGAGCGTGGTAAGATAGTCGAATCGGGTTCACATCAGGAACTCATTGAAAGTAAGGGACTATACTATGCAATGTGGCGTCAGCAAATTGGCGAGCGAAAGCATGAAACAAAGCAGGCAGGGAATCACGTTAAAGTGACTGCATGACATTAGATGAACTGACAAAATCACTGAGGCAAAGATTAGCACTTCCGTTACCCGGACAGGAAGCGCAATTTAAGATGGCTCATGCCGAGCGCAGGATTAATAGTTCCCGTTATAAATTACCCGACGATCACCGTAAGAGCGCCGTTCTTATTATGCTTTATGAAAGTGGAAACAGCATTAAGTTTCCGCTTATTATCAGACCCGTTTATGACGGCGTACATAGCGGTCAGGTTGCATTACCCGGAGGGAGTTTCGATGAATCAGATATTACATTAAAGGGTACAGCAGTTAGAGAAGCCTGCGAAGAGACAGGAGTTCTTGCTAAAAATCTTAAAGTGATTGGCGAACTAAGTGATCTTTATATCCCGCCCAGCAATTTTCTCGTTAACCCTTTCATAGCCATACATCAGAACAAGCCGGTATTTATTCCCCAGGAAAGAGAAGTAGCCCGCATTGTAGAAATGGATGTCGAAAAAATTCTTGATGAAAAATTTATAGGAGAAAAGACCATTAAACTTAATAACGGAGTTTCAATCATTACCCCTGTTTTTGATATAAACGGACTAACCGTCTGGGGCGCAACGGCGATGATACTGAGTGAGTTCAAATCGGTGTTGTATGAGGTTGGGTTTTAATTTCTAAAGATTACAGATCATTCTTTGCTCAATGTTTTCTTTCACTCATAAAAATCAACGATATATTTTCCGGTTAATGGTTGCTGGCTTCTGAACTTAAAGCCTTCCAATCTCCTGTTTCTTAAATATCGCCAAAGCCTTCTCTCGGGAAATGTTGATTTCTTTCTCAAAGCCCGCGCATAGGTAAAGTGGCTCAGAAAATGATAATGTCATTCTTAAAAAAGTGAAAAATGCGCTACACAATTACTTCTTCCCATGCCTGAAACAATCCACCAAATGATCGTTCACCATGCCTGCTGCCTGCATGTATGCGTAACAAATCGTTGAACCAACAAACTTAAATCCGCGTGCATAGAGATCTTTACTCATCGCATCACTGATTTCAGATTTAGCCTGGAAATCCTTCATTGTTTTTTTCTTGTTATAGATGACTTTGCCATTTGTAAATTGCCATATATACTTATCAAAAGATCCAAACTCCTTTTGAATTTCTTTAAATGCCTTAGCATTTGTTATCGTCGATTGTATTTTGAGACGGTTCCGGATAATACCTTCCTCTTTCATTAATTTCTCTACTTTCTTATCCGTATACCGGGCAATTTTGTCATAGTTGAAATTATCAAAAGCCTTCCTGAAATTCTCTCGCTTATTCAAAATAGTACTCCAGCTTAATCCTGCCTGAAACGAATCAAGCACAATATATTCAAAGTGTAGAGCATCATCATGCACAGGTACTCCCCACTCTTTGTCATGGTATTCAATCATCAATTCTGATGACAAACACCATCCGCAGCGTTTTTTCTCTTTTTTCATTTTGTAAAAATAAGTATGAACAGATCGGAATGCAATCTTTATATGCAGGATAATTTATTGAAAAAAAATATTCGTACTACATCTGTTTCAAATAATCCTCAAAAAAAAGAGGCTGTCAGTAGACAGCCTCGTAATTTTTAATTTCTAATTTTTATTAATTATCCGCGAAAAAGGTAATCCGTTACTTTAATTATACCTTTTCTTTTAGGGCTTTTGCCATTTTCTCTTTCATTCCTCCGGTTGTAACTGAACTTGGTCTCTCAATCGGATGTCCAAGTGCGCGATCCCACAACAACGAAGCTAATACTCCTAATGCACGGCTAACACCAAAAATAACAGTGTAGAAATCATATTCAACGAGACCGTAATGTGTTAATAATGCACCACTATGCGCGTCAACATTTGGCCACGGATTTTTAATTTTTTTGATGTTACCTAAAATAGAAGGGACAACTTCGTACAACATGTGTACGATCTTACAATTCACATCATCCGGCATATATTTTAGAGAGAATTCCATTTGAGCTGTGAAACGCGGATCAGTTTTTCGAAGCACCGCATGTCCGTATCCGGGAATTACTTTTCCCTCATCAATAATTTTATGCACGTAATCTTTTATCTGATCCTTGGTCGGAAGACCTCCATCATAATAATCTCTCAGATCAAGAATAAACCTTAACATCTCCTGGTTAGCCAGTCCGTGTAACGGCCCCGCCAGTCCATTCATACCCGCTGCAAAGGAAAGATAAGCATCACTCAGGGCAGATCCCACAAGGTGAGTAGCATGTGCCGAAACATTTCCGCCTTCATGATCAGCGTGAATGGTAAGATACAATCTCATCATTCGCTTCATATCATAATCATCGAAGCCAAGCATGTGTGCAAAATTAGCCGCCCAGTCAAGTTTTGGATCCGGTTCAATGTGTATGTTGTTCTTGTAAATTCTTCTGTAGATATAGGCAGCAACCCTTGGCAGACGAGCGATGAGATTCATCACATCTTCGTACATAGGATCCCAATATTCTTTTTTATTAAGTCCTTTTCTGTATGCTGCTGCAAAAACCGATTCAGTCTGCAAAGCCATAATAGCCATGCTGAACTGTGTCATGGGATGGGTTGTGATTGGCAATTCATCAAGCATTTCGAAAACATGCTTCGGTACATTGCTTCTTCTGGCCCATGCATTACTTACATTAACCACATCATCATCTGTTGGAAGCTCACCGATTAACATGAGGTAAAAAATTCCTTCCGGTAAAGGCTCACTATCCCCTGCCGCTTTCGGCAGCTTTTCGCGCAACTCAGGAATGCTGTAACCACGAAAACGAATTCCCTCTTCAGGATCAAGCTTACTGGTTTCTGTCACCATTCCGACCATACCCTTCATTCCGCTATAAACCTGCTCGATTGTATATTCTCCGATTACCAGATTTCCATGTTCGCGTATGAATTCTTTTACATCTGCCGCCATCGGTAAAGCCACTTTGGCAAATGCATCCTTTATTTTATCCGTTTTCACCTACTTATTATTTAAAAAATGTACTTATTATTTTGATTTTATTGTTGAGCTTTTTTGCTTTTTATCTGAAACAATATTGAGTTCCGGAATTACATAGAAAAGACTTATGATAAAAGCTGCAACGAGTATTACCCACGTTAAAGTGGACAATGCACCTTTCACAGAAGTCCGCTGAAAGAATGACTTCTTTTCCTTTACCCTGATTCTTTTTCTTAAACGACCGCTTCTGGGTGAAATCGAATATTCACCCGACGCAAGTTTATCCAGTGTATCCTGATCCATGTTTATTAAGATTTTACAAATTTAAAATCTTTTCCTCCAAATTGAGCACTTCCACCTAAAGCTTCTTCAATTCTTAATAATTGATTGTATTTGGCGATCCTGTCCGATCTGGAGGCCGATCCTGTCTTAATTTGACCTGTATTTAAAGCAACGGCCAGATCCGCTATCGTACTGTCTTCCGTCTCACCGCTTCTATGGCTCATTACGCTTGTATAACTGTTACTGTGCGCTAAAGTTACGGCTTCAATTGTTTCCGTTAATGTTCCGATCTGGTTAACTTTCACCAGAATAGAATTAGCAGCGCCTTCCTGTATACCCCTGCCGAGACGTTTCACATTTGTTACAAAAAGATCGTCTCCTACAAGTTGAATTTTGTTTCCCAATTGCTTTGTCACCATTTTCCATCCATCCCAGTCATCTTCCGCAAAACCGTCTTCTATGGAAACAATCGGATAGGTCTTAACCCAATTTGCCCAGAAATCACACATTTCTTTCGGCGAAAGCTGCTCTTTAGTCGATTTTTTTAAAATATATTTTCCGCTTTTACTATCAAAAAACTCCGAAGCGGCCGCATCCATAGCGATGAAAATATCCTTACCCGGAACATATCCGGCCTCCGAAATAGCATCCATAACTGAGATAATTGCCTCTTCATTCGATTTGAAATCGGGTGCAAATCCGCCTTCGTCACCAACATTCGTCGAAAGTCCCTTTTTCTTCAAAACAGCCTTCAGGTGGTGAAATACTTCCGTACCCATTCGCAATGCCTCACTAAAAGACTCCGCTCCCACGGGCATAACCATAAATTCCTGAAAATCGATACTGTTGTCGGCATGCGCGCCACCATTCAGAATGTTCATCATGGGCACAGGCAGTATGTTCGCATTTACACCTCCCACATAACGATATAGTGGCTGTCCTGTTTCCTGAGCAGCCGCCTTCGCGCAAGCAAGTGAAACTCCAAGTATTGCATTCGCGCCTAAATTCGACTTGTTCTCTGTTCCATCAAGACGAATCATCTCCTGATCAATCAACCGCTGATCAGTGACCGGAAATCCGTGCAGATGCTCATTGATCTGATTATTTACATTCCGAACAGCCTTTAAAACTCCTTTGCCTAAATATTTGCTTTTGTCTCCGTCTCTCAACTCAACGGCCTCATGCACTCCTGTTGAAGCGCCAGAGGGGACTGCCGCTCTTCCCGCTGCACCGTTTGTTGTTATTACATCAACTTCGATTGTCGGGTTTCCCCTGGAATCCAGAATTTGTCTTGCTATTATTTGCTCGATTTGACTCATAGAATGCAAAAATATTGAAAATGAAATAATACAGGATGGAATTGACCGGTTTTCTCAAAAAGAAATCAACATACCGGGAATAAATCGAATATTCGGAACTTCTTTAGGAAGTTTTAGCATGCACAGATTATCTTCGCAAAGTGGATAAACTAACTCTTGGTCGTAATTATCTTCGCTACAGGTTAACAGCATTGAAGGCTAATGGGATTCATTCTCCGTTCGTGTTTCAGCTTTTTAACGATGTTATTACCGACCAGACTCCCTATTATGGTTTTGAACTAATTGAATCACTTCGGGCAAAATTAATACTTGACGATAAAAGTATTGATGTAATGGATTTCGGAGCCAGAAGCGGCAAGCGAAAAATTAAGATTTCGACTATCGCCAGACGTTCCGTTAAACCTGCCAAATACGGTCAGCTTTTATTCAGAATAGTAAATGCATTCAAGTGCAGGAATATTATTGAACTGGGAACCTCACTCGGAATTTCAACCTTGTACCTGTCTTTTCCGGATACCGGCAATCAGATCATCACCCTTGAGGGATCGCCCGAAATTGCAGGCATTGCGAGAACGAATTTCGAACGACTTAAAAGAAAAAATATCAGACTCATTGAAGGTGAATTCGGCGTGACGTTACCCAAGGCTTTGCATACGTTGGAAACCGTTGATTTGGTATACTTTGACGGCAATCATCGCAAAGACCCTACTCTGGCCTATTTCAATCAATGTCTCTCTCATATTAATGAAAATTCAATTTTTATTTTCGATGATATCTATTGGAGCAGGGAAATGTCTGAAGCATGGAAAATTATACAATCACATCCTGCCGCCACTACCACAATTGATCTCTTCCAGTTTGGTATAGTCTTCTTCAGGTCGGGAATGACTAAACAGAATTTTATGATAAAATATTGACCGGGTGTTCGGACCTGAAAATCGTTTTAATAAAAATTACAAAACAGGTATTCAGATTCGCTAACATTAACAAAACTGTTCACCTAAGTTCCCGAAAACTATCAACCAAATCCCTACCTTCGCAAAGTGAGTCTACTCGAATTAAAGAATATCGGCAAACGATATATAATCGGATCTGAAGAAATCAATGCTCTTCAGAAAATCGATCTGAATATTGAAAAAGGTGAATACGTCGCTTTGATGGGACCTTCGGGTTCCGGCAAATCCACGCTGATGAATATCATTGGTTGCCTTGATACTCCTGCAAGCGGACAATACTTCTTAAACGGAAAAGAAGTTAGCAGCATGACTGAAAATGAACTGGCCGAAATACGGAATAAAGAAATCGGTTTTATTTTCCAGACCTTCAATCTTGTGCCGCGAAGTAATGCTCTTGAGAATGTTGCCTTGCCTCTGGTTTATGCCGGAATAAAAAAAGATGAACGAGACCGAAGGGCAAAGGAATCTCTCACAAAAGTCGGACTGGTAGACCGAATGACTCACAGGCCGAATGAGCTGAGTGGCGGACAAAGACAGCGAGTGGCTGTTGCAAGAGCGTTGGTGAACAACCCTTCTATTATTTTAGCCGATGAACCAACCGGTAATCTGGACTCGAAAACTTCGGAGGAAATCATGAAACTTTTCGATGAAATTCACAAGCTGGGAAATACAATAATTGTCGTTACCCACGAGGAAGATATTGCACAGCATGCCCTGCGAATTGTACGTATAAAAGACGGAATGATTGAATCGGACAAGGTGAATGTTAAAAGGGAAAAAGAACTCTCAGGACAACTATGAAAATCTATACCAAGAAAGGAGATGACGGAACAACCGGTTTAATAGGTGGAACCAGAATCTCAAAGTCTGATCTTCGGATTGAATCATATGGAACCGTCGATGAACTGAATTCATATATCGGCTGGGTAAGGGATCTTTCGACCAGAAAAGAGTTTGCAAATACACTTATTGAAATTCAGGACCGGCTTTTTACAATCGGCAGTCACCTTGCGGCCGACCCCGTAAAATCGAAAATGAAATTACCTTCCATGAGTGATGATGATATTACGTTCCTGGAAAAAAGTATTGACGAAATTGAATCGCAGTTACCGGAAATGAAATCATTTATTTTACCCGGAGGACATCCCGCTGTTTCCTGCTGTCATGTTACTCGTTGCGTATGCAGAAGGGCCGAACGGCTCGTGGTGGCGCTAAATGATGTTGATCCGGTTGATCCCGTCATCCTGAAATATCTGAACCGGCTTTCCGACTTTCTTTTTGTTCTCGCACGCATTCTGGCAAAAGATGTTAACGCTGTTGAGACGCCGTGGGTAAGCAGGTAGATTTGAGTATTGAGTCTGAAGTCCGGGTCCCGAGCCGGGTTATTTATGCCTGAGAATGTTTAAAGTAAAACATCAGGAATCTGTCGTTAATGATTTGTTTTTCACCTCATCAGCAAAAGCATTAATTCATCACATTATTAAAGACTTACGACTAAATACTAAAATTAGGATTTGAAAAATATTTTTCTACTTTTGCAACCCTTAAAAACAGCATTGATATAAAATGTATTGGACACTAGAATTAGCACAGCATTTAGAAGATGCACCCTGGCCTGCAACTAAAGATGAGCTTATTGATTATGGAATCCGTTCAGGTGCCCCATTAGAAGTAATCGAAAATCTTCAGGAGCTTGAGGATGAGGGCGAAGCATATGAAAGCATTGAGGAAATCTGGCCAGATTATCCGACAAAAGACGATTTCTTCTTTAACGAAGATGAATATTAAATATTAACAAGAGGCTTCTGCCTCTTTTTTTTTGCACAAATTTTCGAAATACTATCTTTATCCAAACAAAAAATCATGAACAAACTCTACCTGGTCACATTACTTATTTTTATTGCGGTAAAATCATTCGGACAAACAGGATTTCAAAATTCCTACGGAGATACTACTGTAGATTTCGGTTCAGCTATTATAAAGTCATCACAGGGCTTTTATTGTATAGTGGGTGCCACTCAACTTCAATCCGCTGATTCTACCGAGATCGCAATTTATTTTGTTAATTCAATGGGTGACCTCATTTCGGCAACTACAGTAGGATTGCCCGGAAACGATTACCCGACTTCAATTGTTGAAGCGGTTGACGGAAACTTTATTATTACCGGTTATACCTATGCCTCCCCTCTTGACACAGTTCACTCCGATATTTTTGCCATCAAAGTAGACAATGTTTTTGGGTATGAATTATGGTCGCATTTTTACGGAGGACCAAATGATGATATGGCGAATTGCATCATCGCCACACCGGATGGAAACTATCTTATTGCAGGAAGCACACGCAGTTATGGCCCATTCGACAGATCTGCCTTAGCTATGAAAATCGATGATAATGGCGAACTGATCTGGAGTAAAATTACAGGCATTGGAGTTGAAACCGAATATTACAATGCCGGAATCTCGCTTGATACAAACTATATTTTATGCGGTACAGCGGTTGACGGAAATGGATCTGATCATTACATCACTAAAATGCTTAGTAATGGAACAATCCTCTGGACGAACCAGGTTGGCTCTACGGGAAATGAAAGTTCAGCAGGTCTGGCACTGACTTCAGATTCAGGAATAGTTATTAGTGGCAAGTATGTAGATCCTTCAGTCGTAGGTGATGATTTTCTTATTACCAAACTTGATAATGCCGGAAATTTTCTCTGGGCCAAGTCCTACGCTACCGTTCGCGACGAACAATTATATTCTGTTTTAGAAAATTCACAGGGCAATCTCGTTGCGGCAGGAAATTCGAATACCGACACAACAGGAGTAACAATAAATCACGTTGCACTTCTTGAAACAGATAATACAGGTTCGGTAATCTGGTCAAACGTTTACGGTTATATCCTGGAAGTTTGCGAAGGCTATCAGATCATCTCAAGTATTGATGAAGGATACGCATGTGTAGGAACAACCTACGCTACCGGAGATCCGCTCGGAGAAGCATTTCTCTTGAAAACTGACACATCAGGCGTAAGCGGTTGCGATGAACTTCCATATTCTTTTACAGAATCCAGTTTGACCATGAATATCATTAATGCCGGCTTCGAAGATCCTGTTGTTCTGGATACAATAACGTATTTTGTTAATACAAATGCATTTACCGATCAATATGTTCAAATGTGTTTCTGGGATAATGTGAACAAAATTCAGGATTCAGAAAACATAATCCTTTATCCAAATCCTGCATCTGAATCAGTTACAATCGAAGGCGAATTCGACGGCGGAACATTGTCCGTTTACAACCAGTTCGGACAAATCTTGATGACTGCTAAAATTTCCGGCAATAAAAGCCTTATTCAAACGTCTGATTTTCCATCCGGACTCTATTTTATCCGGATCAGTACCGCTAAATCGAACAGTACACTTAAATTTATCAGGCAATAAAATACCTGTTTATTGAAAAGAATCGCTGGCGGATGTTATATCGGTCAGCGATTCTTTCATTTTATGAGAAATTAAGCAGTTAAAACAGTACTTTTGCACTCACAAAAAATTAAATATGATTGGCATCTTAAATAAAACCATCACAAAGATTTTCGGCAAAAAAAGCGACAGGGATTTAAAGGAAATCACTCCTGTTGTTTCGAAAATTAAAGATGAGTTTGCAAAGCTCAATACAATTTCGAATGATGAACTTCGCGGGAAGACGGATATATTCAAAAAACGAATTGCGGAATACCTGAAAGAAAGCCTTGATGAAATTCGCAGTTTGGAAATAGAAGCCGAAGAAAATCCGGATATGGATATGCAACGGAAAGAAGACATCTACCGGAAAGTTGATGAATTAAAAAAGGAAATCAATAAGCAGACAGAAGAAGTATTACTTGAAATTTTACCGGAGGCATTCGCCGTGGTAAAAGAAACCGCAAGAAGATTTACCGAAAACAAGGAACTTAAAGCAACCGCCAATCAGTTCGACCGCGACCTGGCCCCTAAAAGAGATCATGTCAGCATTGAAGGAGATCAGGTCGTTTATCAGAATTCCTGGTTAGCGGCAGGAAACATGGTTACCTGGAACATGGTTCATTACGATGTTCAGCTGATCGGAGGTTACGTGCTTCATTCGGGAAAAATTTCCGAGATGGCTACCGGTGAGGGTAAAACACTCGTGGCGACATTGCCTATTTATCTGAATGCTCTTGCAGGAAAAGGAGTACACATCGTAACTGTCAACGATTACCTGGCGAAAAGGGATAGTGAATGGAACGGACCCTTATTCGAATTTTTAGGTCTTTCCGTTGACTGTATTGATAAGCACGAACCAAATTCCGATTCAAGAAGAAAAGCCTATGCGGCGGATATAACATACGGAACGAACAATGAATTCGGTTTCGATTACCTGCGTGACAACATGTCGAGACAGGTTGAAGATATGGTGCAGCGCGGCCATCATTACGCAATTGTGGATGAGGTCGATTCGGTTTTAATCGATGATGCCAGAACTCCTTTGATCATCTCCGGCCCGACTCCAAAAGGCGATCATCACGAATTTGATACTTACAAACCAAAAGTCGAACTGTTAGTCAAAACACAGCGTGATTATGTCAACACGCTGATTTCAGATGCACGAAGGCTTATCGGTGAGAAAAAAGAAAAAGAAGCCGGACTATACCTTTTCCGTGCTCACCGTGGTTTGCCGAAAAACAAAGCCCTCATCAAATTATTAGGTGAACAGGGTGTCGGTGCCATCATGCGTGAAACAGAAAATTTCTATCTGCAGGATCAGCAGAAAGAAATGCATAAAGCCGATGAGACACTTTATTTTACGATAGACGAAAAGAATAACAGCATCGAACTTACCGAAAAAGGGGTTGAGCTGATTTCTAAATCAAGCGAAGACAAAAACTTTTTCGTTATGCCGGATGTTGGTTCGGTGATCGCCGAAATTGAAAAATCAGCCGCTACACCGGAGGAAAGACTTGCGCGTAAAGATGAATTACTCAGAGATTTTGCGATTAAATCTGAACGCATTCATACGGTAAACCAGCTTTTGAAAGCATATACTTTATTCGATAAAGATGTTGAGTATATTATCGTTGACGGAAAAATCAAAATTGTTGACGAGCAGACGGGACGTATCATGGAAGGACGTCGTTATTCAGACGGATTACATCAGGCCATTGAAGCGAAAGAAAATGTGAAGATCGAAGCAAGTACACAAACGTATGCTACGATTACGCTTCAGAATTATTTCCGTATGTACCACAAACTGTCGGGTATGACCGGTACAGCCGAAACCGAAGCACAGGAATTATGGACCATCTATAAACTCGATGTTGTTTCCATTCCGACTAATCGCCCGATTATCCGCAAAGACCACGAAGATAAAGTCTATAAAACCAAGCGTGAAAAATACAATGCTGTAATCGAAGAGATTGAAGCATTGGTAAAAGCAGGAAGACCTGTTCTTGTCGGAACAACTTCCGTTGAAACTTCCGAATTACTTAGCCGGATGCTTAAACTCAGAAACATTAAGCATAATGTACTGAATGCAAAATTACATCAGAGCGAGGCTCGGATTGTACAGGAAGCGGGTAATGCAGGAACGGTAACGATAGCCACTAACATGGCTGGTCGTGGTACCGATATCAAGCTTGGCGAGGGTGTTAAGGAAGCGGGCGGACTTGCCATTGTTGGTACAGAGAAGCATGAATCACGCCGTGTCGATCGCCAGTTACGCGGTCGTGCGGGAAGACAGGGCGATCCGGGTTCTTCGCAGTTTTATGTTTCACTCGAAGATGACCTGATGCGTTTATTCGGTTCGGAAAGAATTGTTAAACTGATGGACCGGATGGGTATTGAAGAGGGAGAAGTTATTCAGCACAGTATGATCACCTCTTCTATCGAACGTGCGCAGAGAAAAGTAGAAGAAAATAACTTCGGAATTCGTAAGCGTCTTATCGAATATGACGATGTAATGAATTCGCAGCGTGAAGTCATTTACACAAAACGCCGTCATGCGATTTACGGAGAACGATTAAGTATTGACATCAACAATATGCAATACGATTCTGTTGAATCGGTCGTAACCCAGTTGCAGGAAATGCGTGATTACGAAACATTGAAACTTGATCTTCTCAGGTTATTCGCTATTGAATGTCCGATTACAGAGCAGGAATTTCTGAGCAAGAAACCAGAAGAAATTACGCAAAAGATTTTTGAAGAAACACAGCGTTTCTATAAACATAAATCACAGGTACTGATTGAAAGAACACTTCCTTTTATCAATGATGTTTACCAGAAACAAGGCGCTACAATTCAGAATATCGTTGTTCCGTTCAGCGATGGAATGAAAGGGATTCAGGTAATTGCAAATCTGAAAAAAGCCCATGAAAGTAAAGGCCGTGAACTTGTTTCATCATTCGAACGTGCGATTACAGCAGCCATGATAGACGATGCATGGAAAGAACACCTGCGCGAAATGGATGATCTTAAGCAATCTGTTCAGAATGCCGTGTACGAACAAAAAGATCCGTTGCTCATTTATAAATTCGAATCATTCGAACTATTCAAGCAAATGATGGATCGTACGAATAAGGAAATAATCTCTTTCCTGTTTAAAGGCGCGATCCCTCAACAGGATCCTGATCAGGTAAGAGAAGCTAAACCAGTTCCAAAGCAGGATATGAGAAATGTGAGTACGAATAAAGCTCCCGCTTCTTCTGCAACTTCAACTACTGCCGGCCGCGCCGGAATGCCAATGGACGGTCCTCCTGCCCCACCTAAAATTCAGCCTGTTCGCGTAGAAAACAAAGTGGGAAGAAATGACCCTTGTCCATGCGGCAGCGGAAAGAAATTTAAAAACTGCCACGGTCAGGGTGCAGTATAAACTTAAGAGTGAAGGTCGAATTGGATAAAATTCGGCCTTTACTCTTGTTTTTCACTTTTTTACTTCCTTTTATTTCAAAGAGTTTTTATATTCGTTTTCTCAGATATTAAAGGAAAACAATATATGAAATACTCTCTGCTCTTAATTCTCATACTGACTTTCAATTTAAGTTCCGGACAAAACCTGGTTGTTAATCCCGGTTTTGAAGACACACTCGATTGCCCTTACCAGATTAACCAGGTAAATTTTGCAACCGGATGGGATTCATGGGGAGGCACTCCCGACTATTTTAATGCATGTGCGAATTCTTCTGCACCGGGTTATGGTGTTCCCAATAATTACAGAGGATTTCAACAAGCCCATGGTGGTAACGCCTACGCCGGTCTTTTTACCTTTTCCGTATTCAAAGTAAATGACAGAGAGTTTATAGGTGGCACACTTACAAATCCGATGATCGTCGGAAACGAATATTATATTTCATTCTGGGTAAATCATCCCGACACTTCCATCCTGAATTTAACAACAGATAAACTGGGTATAAAATTCTCAACCGTTGAACATAACTACTTTTCCTCTCCCGATACAGTCAATAATCAGCCTCACCACTTTCATAATTCAATCATCAGCGACACAATGAATTGGGTACAGGTTCAGGGATCCTTTATTGCCGACTCTGCCTATACATTTTTCGGAATCGGTAATTATTTTGATGACGCTCAGACTAACAAATCTCAAATCGGTAGTGCATCCGGAAACTATGCCTATTATCTGATAGATGATTTTTGTATTACTTCAGATCGTTTTGCATGCCAGGTACAGACTGCAGTTCCGGAAAATGAAAAGAGT
>CAZAON010000397.1:0-20624 GCA_964486655.1 uncultured Flavobacteriales bacterium | reverse complement strand
AGAAAACAGTTAAAAGTACACTGCTGAAAAATGAAAATTCATGCGATGGATTGTAGCCTTCCTTGACGCTGACGAGTCCGACGACGCCAAGCCAGAATAACAAAACCGCGGGGTTTACTATATTTAGCAGGAATCCTTTCAGTACAAAGTGCGCATGTACCGTTTTCTTGTCGTCATCTACTTCTTTCAACTTGATACGATGGAAGAAATTATAAATTCCGAAGCCGATAAATAAAATTCCGCCGATCCACGCCATTGCTTTCTGATGAGAGTCCAGCATTCTGATGAATGAAGCAAAAGTGTAGCACAATGTAACAAGTCCGGCATCGCTCAGAAAAACTCCGAATGCCAGATAAGCTCCGGCCTTGAAACCCTCGTGTAAACTTGTCTGAAGCAATGCAAAGAAGACCGGACCAAGCATGATTGCCAAAAGCAAACCGAAGGTGATTCCGCTAAGTATTGGCTCGGTCCAGTTTACAGCATTCATAGTGTAAACTATTTGTTAGTCAGAAATTTTTTCCATTCTTCAAACTGGGCAGACTTCATAACACGCGGAAATTTATTCTGACCGCCCATTTTCCCTTTACTGCTCATGAATTCATAAAAGCGTGAGACCGGGATGGCATGTACAATTACTTCTTTGAGGGCTGATTGTCTTTCGACCTGGTAGTCGTCGTTGACTTCGGATAATTTCTGATCAATTAATTCTCTGACCTTTTTAGGATCGATATTATTACGGGTGCCAACGTACCATTCATGCGCGAATGATCCTTCGAAAGGAATACCACTTACGGTATATTCGGGAATCTCTTCACCGATTTGACCGGAGGCAAACTCAACCGCTTTATTCATGTTGTCGACAGAGAGGTGTTCGCCGACCAGACTTAAAAATGATTTTGTGCGTCCTGATATGATGATGTTCGCTTTTTTCACATCCGTAAATCGAATGACATCACCGATCAGATATCTCCAGGCGCCGGCACACGTGCTCATGACGAGCGCGTAATCGGTATTTTCGGTGACTTCGTTTATGGATAAAGTTTTGGAGCCCGGAATAAAATCCCCGGCCGCGTCAAAATTCGCTTCGTTGAAAGGAAGGAATTCGTAGTAGATGCCGTTATCAATAATCAGTTTCATGTGTCTGACATCGGGCTCCGACTGGAATGCGATGAAACCTTCCGATGCCGGATACATTTCGATGAAATGAACTTTCTTTCCGAAAAATTTCTGCATTCCATGCCTGTATGGTTCGAATGAAACTCCTCCATGAGCATAGACAGAAAGATTAGGCCACAGGTCATGGATCGTATTGAGTTTATAATGAGCGATGATTTTTTCCAAAAGCAGTTGTATCCACGAAGGAACGCCTGTAATAATTCCGATATCCCACTTATCAGCCTGCCTCGTGATCTCTTCAAGCTTGATGTTCCAGTCCTTTTCCTGCGAAATTTTTTTTCCGGGTTTATAATACTGCTGAAACCAGATCGGAACCTGTCGTGCGGAAATTCCGCTTACGTCTCCTTCATAATAACCGCCCTGCTTTTTCAGATCGGTGCTTCCGCCAAGCCATAAAATTCCTTTTTCGAAAACGGTAGCGGGAAGATCGTACTTGCCGAGTGTAATGATTTGCCTGATGCTGGCTTTTCGCAAGGCACGAACCATCTCGCGGGTAACCGGAATATGCTTGCTGGCAGATCCGGCCGTGCCCGAACTCAACGCGAAATATTTAATGTGTCCGGGCCAGCATACATCAACTTCTTCCTTTAAGCAACGATGCCACCATTCGTTAAATATCTTGTCGTAATCGAAGAGCGGAACAGTTTGCCGGAAAACATTGACAATGTCGTTTGAATCAATCAAGCCGGAAAAATTATATTCTTTTCCGAACGATGTGTTTTCAGCTTTTATCAAAAGCTTTTTCAACTCACGTTTCTGATAAAAAAATGGCGAATTGTAACGCAGCTTTACGCGCGTCCCCAATTTCAAGCCCTGCTTGATTAAAGCTCCCAACACCGGCATGACGGCAAAGTAAGTTTAATTTTACAGAAGACAAGCCGGGTAGCAGGGAAGTAATTCACAGTGAGATGCTGATAGCCACTAACCTAAGTCTTGAAATTATTTTATAGCTAATCCCAAATGTAAATGGTTATAAAGCCTTTATTAATTTGTAATTCAAACCACATTGCAACTCCAATCCTGTAGGTCACTCCTTCAAGGTCCTCGTAATTTGTAATTTGTAATTTGTAATTGCCTAGGCCGTAACCATCAACTTCCGCTTCAGCGTCGCATCAATCGCTTCCAGGAATTCTTCCGTATAAACATAGTGAGTTCCATGATCTACTTTGTTACCATGAATAGTCACGGCAAGATCTTTCGTCATAATACCATTCTCTACTGTTTCGATACAAGCGCGTTCGAGAGTCTGACAGAAACGCACAAGTTCATCGTTCTTGTCAAGACGTCCGCGAAATTCCAGTCCGCGTGTCCATGCAAAAATAGAAGCAATCGGATTCGTTGAAGTCGGCTTTCCTTTCTGATGATCACGGTAATGACGGGTAACCGTACCATGAGCAGCTTCCGCTTCCATTGTCTTTCCATCAGGAGTAACCAAAACAGAAGTCATGAGTCCGAGAGAACCGAATCCCTGAGCAACCGTATCTGACTGTACATCGCCGTCATAATTTTTACAGGCCCAAACGAAGTTTCCGTTCCATTTCAATGCAGATGCGACCATGTCGTCGATCAAACGATGTTCGTATGTGATACCCGCTGCTTCGAATTTAGATTTGAAATCTTTCTCATAGATCTCCTGGAAAATATCTTTGAAGCGTCCGTCGTATTTTTTTAGAATTGTATTTTTAGTCGAAAGGTATAACGGCCATTTTTTAATCAATGCCTGATTGAAACAAGCCTGTGCAAATCCGCGGATGGATTCATCGGTGTTGTACATCGTGAGCGCCACTCCGTCTCCCTTGAAATTATACACTTCAAAAACCTGAGCTTCGCCACCGCCTTCGGGTGTAAATGTCATCGTCAGTTTTCCTTTTCCCTTGATTACTGTATCGGTTGCACGATACTGATCACCGAATGCATGACGACCGATGCAGATTGGAGCCGTCCAGTTTGGAACCAGGCGCGGAACATTTTTTATAACGATTGGCTCGCGGAATACCGTTCCGTCCAATATGTTCCTGATGGTTCCATTCGGCGACTTCCACATTTGCTTTAAGCTGAATTCTTTTACACGAGCCTCATCGGGTGTAATCGTCGCGCATTTGATTCCGACATTGTATTTCTTAATTGCTTCTGCCGCATCAACTGTTACCTGGTCATTCGTTTTGTCACGATACTCAATCCCGAGATCGTAGTATTTAATGTCGATTTCGAGATACGGATTGATGAATTTATCTTTAATGTATTTCCAGATAATTCTTGTCATTTCATCACCGTCAATTTCAACGACAGGATTTGCAACTTTAATTTTTGAGCTCATAAGAAGTGGTTTTAAGGGTGGCAAATTTAGTGAATAGTATTGAGTTTTGAGAGTACCCTGTATTTTGCTCTTAAAAGTTTTGTTTACAAATTTGAGTCCTTTGTCCTTAGTCCTTAATCCATTGTCCTTAATCCTTAATCCTTAATCCTTAATCCTTAATCCTTAATCCTTAATCCTTTGTCCTTAATCCTTTGTCCATAGTCCATAATCCATAATCCATAATCCAATATCCCTTATACTTAATACCCAATACTCAAGACTCCTTCCTATATTTGTCCCGTGAAATTCTACTCCTCTGTCGAAGAGTTCACCACTCTCCCAAACGCCATTGTCACTATCGGCACTTTTGATGGCGTGCATGCCGGTCACAGACAGATCATTAACAAGCTGGTAAAGATTGCTGCCGAGACAGGTGGAGAAACGGCCGTACTTACTTTTTTCCCTCATCCACGCATGGTTCTTCAACCCGAGGATAATGATCTGAAACTGATTACAACCATGAAGGAAAGAGAAGAGTTGTTACGCAAATTCGGCATCCATCATCTTATTGTTCAGCCTTTCAGCAAAGAATTCTCGCGAATAAGCGCATCGGAATTTGTCCGCGATGTGCTTATTAGAAAAATCGGCATGAAAACCCTTGTAATCGGCTATGACCATCATTTCGGCCGCAACAGGGAAGGGTCTTACAAGGACCTGGAAGAAATGGCTCCGGTTTACAAGTTCAGACTGGAAGAAATTCCGGAACAAATTATTGATCACGTAGCGGTTAGTTCCACTAAAATCCGTAATGCTCTTTTATCGGGCGATGTGAAAGCTGCGAACAGTCTGCTCGGCCACGATTTTACTCTGGAGGGAACCGTCATTCACGGTGAGCATGTCGGGTCAGGATTGGGTTATCCGACTGCGAATATTCAGATCGAAGAACCATACAAATTAATTCCGGCCCACGGCATTTATGCAACTTACATTGAAACCGGCGGAAAATTATACAAGGGAATGTTATACATCGGAAATCGTCCGGTTTTCGGCGGACATAAGACCAGTGTCGAGGTCAACATTTTCGATTTTAATGACGACATTTACGGGAAAACAATAAAGCTTCATTTAAAAGATCGCATTCGGGGAGATATGCACTTTGATAGTCTTGAAGAACTTAAAGAAATGATGAAGGATGACAAAGTCAATGCAACAAAAATCCTTTCATGACGTTTCTTGTTAATTAGCCTGCCCGCTACGAAAATCCCGTGAAAACAGTCTTTGCTTTTATTTTACTTACAATTTCTTCATTCATGCTTTCCGGGCAGGAAAGTGAGATTATTTATAATGACACAACCTACATTTACCGTTCTGTTGAAGAAGGCTTAAAAAATCCGGAGAGAGTCTTTCGTTTAAACCTCAGTCGTCGCAAATTAGATTCATTTCCGGAGCAGATCTTACAGTTTAAAAATCTGATCGATCTGGATCTTACACGGAATAGAATTGAGGAATTGCCTTCAGGCATAGGCGGACTTGTTCACCTTCAAAAGTTAAAGATGGGGAATAATCAACTTGTGCATCTTCCGCCCGAAATCGGCAACCTGAAAGAACTTGTGTTGCTCGAATTAAGCCGGAACCAGCTTGAAGATCTTCCAACTACCATCGGCGGACTTGAAAGTCTCGAGATTTTAGAATTGTGGGATAACGAACTGAAAGATGTTCCCGATGAAATTGCCGATCTGAAAAATTTAAAGTTGCTTGAATTGCGCGGAATACTTTTCACCGAAGAACAACAGGCTCGAATTGATTCTCTTGTTGTTAAAAGCGCGAAGATTCATTTGTCGCCGGCTTGTAATTGTAAGAATTAGATTTAGAATTGGGTATTTATTAGTTTTTTTCGTAGTTTTAAATGTATGGAACTTAATACTGGCCATATGAAATTATTAATATTGATTAAGTGCTTATCATAAACACCTCCGTTGAATTAACAAAATATTTATTAACTTTATTTTACCAAAAGGAAAAAATGATAAAGAGGATGTTGAAACATTCAAAAATGATTATCACGTGTTAGCATGATGAAAATATCTCATGTATTAAAAGTTTAGCTAACTGTTATTTCAAAAAATCTATTGTTATTAAATTAAAATACAATTTTATATATGAAGTTTCAATAAAGTAAACCTTAAAATTAATCAAAATGAAAACCAACGCACTATTCTTTTTATTTGTATTAAATTTTTCATTCCTATCTGCCCAAATAGCATCACCTACGGGGCAAAGAGGTATGTATGTTGACTGTGTTGATGAATTAATTTTAGATGTAGTTCAAAATTCTAATGATGCTACGAATAGTACACTGGCAACAGAGTTGATAACATATGCTAGTAACAATTTTTTTACTTACATCGCTTGTTATAGATTAGATCATTCTAGTATTGCACCCAATGGTTATATTGTCGGTGATCCACAATTTGATCTTGCAATAAAATCATTTATTCAGTATGCTCATGCAAATGATATAAGTGTTGGTTTTGTTGTAAGTGGTACAACATATTTGGATAATATATTTCAGACTTCAAATTTCTATTTTCCAATTGATCACCATTGGAAATGTATTGATGATGTTCCTTATCCTGAGCCAACCGCGGAATATATAAATCCGAGCGATGAGGCACAACCAAATGAGATTATGCGTAGTGAATTGTATAAATCTTGTCTAAGAGCTCAGACGTATTCTTTTCGAATTTCAAATGGATATCAATCCAGTCCAAATGGAATGAATCAATATTCTTGGGATTTTGATTGGGTAAGTGTTGAATTCGAATATTGGTCTGCAAGTACATTTGATGCAGTAGATCCTTCAGGACAGGACATTTATCCACATAACGATCCTTATAAAGTAGCACAATTATTTTGTTATGAAGATTACATTTCTCTTTCTCAAACATTAAAGTGGTTACAGTATAGAAGTTGTTATAATTTTTCAATTGAAACGGAATTAAGTATAAGAGATCCTAAAATTGATCAAACGGGTCAAAATCGTTTAATAGCGCCTTCTGCTGATGATCAAGCAGCTGAAATAGATATTTATTATGATAGAATTTTATTAATAGATTATCATCCATTACCAACTGCATTGTTTTTATATCAGTGTTCTGATATAACAAGATTGAGTCTAAGTGGAACAAAGCCAGGGACAGTGATTTGGCCATTAGTTTCTGCTGAAAGTAATCAATTTCTAAAAGCATGCTGGGGAAATCAGATTTTTGATGATCAGGGACTAGCTATTCATTGGAATCCATATCTTGGAGATCATTTACTAACACCCAATAGCTTATATTCAGCAGAAATACAACATTATAATGATGTAATTAATGGACAAAACAATGGTGTTTATTGTCCATACTGTAATTGTACATTCGGTTATAATGATAGTGAGATCGGAGGGTATATGTGGTTCACTTATTCAGTTTTAAATGATATTTTTAATGGGCATGTATTTAATAGAAAGAGTAATAGCAAAACAGAAAATATTGAAACATATTTTAGCTTCTATGACGATAAACTAGTTTATCATAAATCTGATTACATTGGAAAGATTTCCATTGTTATTTTAGATATTATGGGTAATGAAATTTTTACTTGGAACAAGAATATTATTGAAGATTTTCAAATTGGTATACCACAATTTTCATCAGGAATTTATTTTGTAAAGTTATTAGATGAACGTAATAATCAAAAGGTTATTAAGATTTATATTCAATAATTTTATGCAAAATATATTAACTATTATAATTTTTTTATTATTGCTTACAAACTATTGTAATAGCCAGCCTTCATTTGAAAGAAAATTTAATTCATTCAATGAAAACGACCAAGGAGTAAGTTGTCAGTTTATTTCGGAAGGGTATGCGGTTATTGGCAATTTAAATCCATGCGGTTTGTGTATAAAAGGTATCGATTATCTTCTCGTAGATACACTTGGAAATATTAGTAGTGAAGTGCAACTCGGACTCAATCAAAACGCTCAGGCAAATATTCTGCATAGTACAATTAATGGCAACTTGTTAATTTCCGGGTCAATTGAAAATTCCATCCAGCCGTTCATCGATTTATTCATTAAGAAAATTGATCCTTCAGGTTCCATTATTTGGAGTAGACAGTATAATGGAGATTCACTTTCAAGTGATCTGTATCCATTATCAATCTGTAGTACTATTGATAGAGGAAGTTTAATTTTACTTGCAGCCAATACAGGTATCCGTTACATGAAAATTGACGAGAACGGTGATTCGATGTTTACTAAAACTATTGGCCCTCCTTTTATTGGTGGGGGTAATATGACTCAATTACATGACAGTGGATTTGCAGTCGTTGGAGGTGAATTAATAGGCGATGTTGAAATTGCGATTGTTCGTCTCGATACTGTAGGAGATACACTGTGGAGCAGAATCATTCCAAATGATTCGATTGGCATTTTATCAAGGATTGTTGAAACGAATGATCATGGACTGGCTTTACTTGGGAATATCGATGACAGTTTGTATAATAATCCAATGTGCATAATTAGAACTGATTCTCTAGGTAATTTTCTTTGGCGGAAGGAATATTATTCTTTAAAGGCCGATAATTTTGAAGAAATCAGGAGTTGCTCCGATAACGGTTTTATAGTTTGTGGTTCCTATAATGATACAAACAACATTATTCGTTGTTTTCTTTTCAAAACAGATGCAAATGGGGACTCCTTATGGTATAAAGAATACCAGTCCAACTATGCAAGTCATTTGAAGGATGTAAGGCAAACAACTGATAATGGATTTGTTGCAACCGGCACAATTACACTTCCCACTACTCAACCATCAGTTTTTTTATTGAAGACCGACTCATTGGGAAATGTAGTCTCACAACTAGATATTGACTCCCCCAAATTGGATTTCATAAATGTTTATCCAAACCCAGCTGATGACAGGATTGAAATTAGGTTACAACAATTTTCGAATAAAGTTAAGCTAAGTTGTTACTCAATAAGTGGTGAATTCATTTTTAATGAGACGATTCTAGATTCGCAAGTGAATATTAAGACGACAAGTTTCAAGAATGGAGTTTATTTTTTAAAAATTGAAACGGGTGAATTTACAGTATCGAAAAGGTTTGTTGTAATACATTAAAGTTGGATTATTATTCATAATCAAATTATTCCCTCGATGGACTTGAAAGCCTCTAAAGCCTATGCGAGAAATTATTTTTTGACCCAAAGTTCACAAAGACTATTGTGCATTTTTTTCTTTGCGCCATTGCGCCATTGCGAGAAAATTATTTCTACAACTTAAGTAAAACCCCAGCACTAAAATTCAACAAAGCCTGTGGGTAATAATAATTACTATCAAATCGAACTCCGCCACTATAACCACTGTACGTCGCTCCATTCGCCGAATATTCAGAGTTAGTCAGATTGAAAAGTGAAACTCTGAACGTAAGCTCTTTAATTTTCTTCGGAGTCAATGTATACGATAAGTGCAGATCTGAAACAAAGTATGCTTCAAGGCTACTGGCATCGTTCCCTGTATTAGTTAAAAATTGCCGGCCGACATATTTTCCTGACACCTCTGCGTTAAGTCCTTTTAGAACGGATACTCCGAACGCAGCATAGCCGGTAACTGAAGGAGAAAATGAAATCGGCGTGTTCTTATATTCCTGAACAACCTGAGTCCATGTATCATAATCATCCAGGTATTCACGAAATACTTCTATTTTATTTACACTGAATGTCGCATTTGCTTTTGCATAGAATTTCGGACTGAATTTATATTCGCCATCCACCTCAACACCGCTGCGAAAACTCTTTTCGACATTCTGACGAATATATTCACCCACATCATTTATTTTTCCGGTTAATATTAACTGATTGTCGTAATACATGTAATAAAGATTTACTCCGAACATGGCATTGCGCATCCGCATCTTCATTCCGCCTTCCAGGTCAATCATCTTCTCCGGCTGCAGGCTGTCATTCGGAGACGCATTCATGTAATCATCCCTGACAGGTTCTTTATGTCCGATGCCGGCGAATAAATAAAACTGCATATTTTCTTTCGGCGAATAATTTATGCCTGCTTTCGGATTAAAAAAGTCCGGACTGCTCGTTTTACGCGCACTACCCAGATTTTCATCGAAGCCAGTGTATGTGTATTCAAGATGCCGTTGTTGCAAATCGATGGTTATGTCGGTGTGATCGCTGATACTGTAAATAGCTCTGACGAATGCGCTGATATCAGTCTTGTACGACATGTCGTTATAGTATTCGAACGGATAATTCAGCAATGGCATTACTTCCGAAGCAATCACTTCATTGTAATGTTCACCCTCATAATAATTACCTGAAACACCTGCCTGTAATTTTAATCGTTGAAAAGAATATTCCAGAGAAACATTCGCGCCATAAAAATCATTCGACAACCATTTGCGGCGAATCAGATCTGCATTTGTAATTGTGCTGTCGCCGATAGTAATCTCAGGAAACGAATAACCGTTCAGATCCGCATCCTGTTTATATTCTTCATAATAGCCTTCACCATGTGTATAAAACAAAGCAGTATTCAGAATCAGTTTACTATTTATTTCATGCGAATAAAATAACTGGTAATAATCCTGCTGATAATTGTCGGTTTGATCGTCGTAATAATGCACATTGCCGTCAGCATCGTAATATTCCCCGGCCGGATTATACGTCCGGTTTGTATTTAATGAATCCTGCGGAACACCATACCAGGCCTGATAGGTTTTTTCCTGTCCGGAGAATGTAACGAAGCGCAATGAATTTTTCTTGCCGTAATATCCGCCGCTTAAATAAAATGATTTCAGATCGGATGTTGCACGATCGATGTAGCCGTCTGAAGTAATTTTCGATAATCTTCCTTCGACGGCGAATGCATTAGATAAAAGTCCGCTGCCGAATGAAACTGTATTCTTAAAAGTATTGAACGAACCGGCCGATGAGCTGACAGTGCCATACGGTTCGGTAGAAATTTTATTTGTCAGTACATTGATGCTTGCGCCAAATGCTCCCGCGCCGTTTGTCGAGTTGCCTAATCCGCGCTGCACCTGCACATTTTCCACCGATGAAGCGATATCAGGCAGGTCAACCCAATAAACCTGGTGCGATTCGGGATCATTCACCGGAATGCCGTTTATCGTTACATTCACTCTGGTAGCGTCGCTGCCGCGGACTCTGATTCCGGTATATCCGACACCGGCTCCCGCATCACTTGTAACGACAACAGACGGAATCGAATTCAGAAGAAAAGGGAAATCTCTTCCGTTATTAATTTTTTCAATGTCCGCTTTACTTACATCATTAAAGGCGACGGCAGATTTCTTATCGGCCCGTGAAGAAGAAATTGTAACTTCTTCTGTAAGATACGTTCGCCGAATTAATTTAATGGAATTGTTTCCTTCATGGACGCTAATTGTCAGCGGCTGATAGGAGAGATGTGTGATTGTTACAGAAGTGTCATTCGCAGCCGGTAATGAAAAACTTCCGTCTGCATTTGTCACTGTCTGCAAAAAAGTCCCGTTTATTGAAACGACGGCGCCTTCAATGCCGGCATCCGTTGCTGAATCGGTAATCTTTCCGCTAATGGTTCCCTGCGAATGGGAAAAAGCAGGCAGTAGAAGAAGAAATGCGATTAGTCCTCTTCGCAACGTGTACAATAATTCTGACATGATTGAATCATTTTAGGTTTATAGATGCGCGCTCCGGGGCAACACGCATAAAAAATATTTCACCTTTCCCTTCGCAGGCATTATCCTGTGCAGGTTATGTGGGTCTAATCTCAGCCTCTTTTTAGAAGCACCCCAATGATTATGGGGCGAAGATATAAATAATTACAAATTAAAAATTACAAATTACGAGGGCCCTGATTTAAGTGTCACGGGAAATTGAGGATATTTATGAAAATGAATTACAAATTTCGGGGGCCTTGAATTTAGGCCATGTTGGGATTGAGGATGTAGTTGAACTTGATTTATAAATTACTTGCGCAGAGGGAGCCGAGGGGCGGAATTCAATTTCTAATACTAATTTTCAGTTAGTAAATTAAAACTAGTTGAGTCATATCGCCGTGCCTGCTTTGTAATCCTGCACTTTATCACAGCGACCCCGCCGTGCAGGATTTGCAATCCTGCACCCTATCAATTCGGATTTTTAATCCGCTCAACTTCCCTTATCGCCATATCAACCCTCTTTTCCCCCATTCCCGAAATAACAACATACCTGAATCCCCGATTATCAAGTTCTCTCTTATACCATTCAAAAAAGTACTCTCTTCGAAGCGGGTTCTCTCTTACCGGATCATCTTCAAAAGGCAAATCAGGCGTAAGCAGCAAATACAAATCATATTCGTTTAATAAAATATTCTTTTCTATCCATTCATTTTCCTCGTCGAAAACATCTTTCAGCCAGACGGCGTAATTAATTAATTCGTTATCGGAGAAGAGAAATTTATTTGCATTTACAAGAGCTTTTTGTTCCGATTGCAATTGTTGTTGTGCGCAATAAATGATATCTTCTTTCGTATAGGGTCTGTCGAGTAACTCAACATAGGCTCGCGAAAATTCGGGTATCCATGAAGTTTGATAGTGCCCCGCAAGCTTTTCTGCAAGCGTTGTTTTGCCCGCCGACTCCGGACCGATGACAGCAATACGAATGATTTTATTTTGCATGATTCAAGGCCGATTTCCATTCCCTGTAACCGTTAACGGCCATCAGCAAAAATATACCATAAAGAAATGCTGTAAGCGGCAATTGTTTTACGAGATACAAGGGAACATATAAAATATCAACGACAATCCATACGATCCAGTTCTCGATAAATTTTCTGGCAATCATCCATTGAGCGGCGAGGCTTGCACAGGTGAGTGCTGAGTCTGTCCATGGGTAAGATGCATTTGTAAATCTCGAAAGGAATAATGCTAAAAGGATTGTCGATGTAAATGCGATAACAGAAACACGAATGGCATCCGGTCTGATTAACCGTGACGGAACAGTCGCTTTTTCATTTATATTTTTTGTCGACCATTTATACCAGCCGAATATCAGCAAAATTATATAGATGCATTGGAGCAGTGCGTCAGCATACAATTGCACACCGGGTGAGAAAAAAATATATGCGTAGAGACCGACGTTGATGATGCCGACAGGAAAGCACCAAACAGACTGACGAATGGTAAGATAAACACCGGCAAGTCCGGTAAGCATGGCAATTACTTCGAGCAGACTCGTTGTTTGTCCGAAAAAGGTCAGCTCATTCATCCCGCAAATATGATAAAAGAAATTTCAGAGAAAGATTTTTCGGAATAATAAAATCAGATTGTCTGACAGGCATGAATGGCTGAGGCCATGTCGAAAATTAATTCTTCATCCTTTTCGATCGCGTTTCCGATTACAATAATGTCGGCTCCGGCATGGCAGTTTTCAATGGCTTTCTCAGGCGATGTAATTCCGCCTCCAACGATAAGCGGAATAGAAATATTTCTATGTACCTGTTCAATCATTTTTCGGCTAACGGGAAAACGTGCTCCGCTTCCGGCATCTAAATAAATGAGTTTAAATCCGAGCATCTCAGCTGCCATCGCAGTTGCAACGGCAATGTCATCTTTCGAGTGAGGAATCGGATTTGTATTGCTCATATAACCGGCCGTTGTCGGAGCGCCGCTTTCAATCAGCATATATCCTGTCGGTAGAACTTCAAGTCCGCTCCGTTTCAAATATGGCGCGGCAACCACATGTCGACCGATGAGCATTTCCGGATTTCGTCCGCTTATGAGAGATAAAAATAAAATGGCGTCAGCATTGTTTGAGATCTGCATTCCGTCGCCCGGAAAGAGAATGACAGGAATTTCCGACTTCTTTAAAACAGAAATACACTTCTCATAATTGTCGCCGGTCAGAATACTACTTCCAACAAAAAAATAATCGACATGAGCGGCTTTGCCTTTATCCCGCACACGAATACACTCGGCTTCGCTCACCCTGTCAGGGTCAATGAGAACGGCGAGTGACTTCTTATTAGCCTTTTTATCTTTTAATATCGAGTTGAGAATTTGCATTACATTCTTGTTTAATTACTAAAGACTAATTACTAAAGACTAATATTAATTTTCAATTGTTTAATTACTAATTATAGAACAACTTATTCTTTTGTTTTAATGAAGGAAATGTATTCGAAATTTGTAATTTGTAATTTATTTTCCTGCGTAAGCGATCATATACCCCCCGAGTTTTTCGTAATATACAATGAAACTTTCTTCAAAATCAAATTTTTTGATTAATGCATTGCACTCGCCATTGGCTGCGTATTCGAACGGACTTACATGCAGGTCCTTCTTAAAATCAACCCCGCCGCGGCTGTAAATCTTATATAGAACTTCTTTCGCCCCCCAAATCACATGCAGTTTTTCGAACCTGTTATTTTGGTCAATGAAAGAGAACTCCTGTTCATTCACAAACTTCTTAGCCAGTACATCTATCCGTGGGTGTATTTCTTCGATGTCAATTCCTATGGGTTTCCCGTCAGCCACCATTACGGCTATGTACGGACCAGAATGAGAAATTGAAATTGATTTTTTATCGATAAGTTTCGGACGCCGGTTCAGGTCGTACGTAATGCTTTCTTCTTCGTCGGGAAGTAGTTGCCGGAGGGCGGTTCTTACTGTAACCCATTCCCTTTTTCTGGTTTCGCTATGGAAGGAAAGGTATTCGGAAAAATCCTTTTCATTTAATTCAGACAACTTCAAAAGGTCATCAAGAGACTCAGTACTTTGCCAAACGATGATTTGGTAGTTATTTTCAGATTTTCGCCAGACTTCGGGCATACTTTTTTAGGATTCTTTGTTCAACTTTAGTATTCCAATATTCCAAAATTCCAGATTCCGGTATTCCATGTTCTTCCAAATTTCCACCTAACTCATTCTTCGACTTTGGTTGATGAGCGGAGCGCAACCCGCAACCCGCAACCCGCAACCCGAAACCCGAAACCCGAAACCCACAATTCCCCCGCAAGATACTTCTTTGCCTTTAAGCCACTTATACTTATCTTTGCCAAAAGTTCTAAAAACCAATTAAATTTTAAATACATGGCTAACGCAGCTGCACAGGTAGACAAGTTTGTTAAGTACAAGGTGAAAGACATTTCACTGGCAGAATGGGGACGTAAAGAAATCCGTCTCGCTGAAACCGAAATGCCCGGATTAATGGCACTTCGTAAAGAGTATGGTCCGAAAAAGCCGTTAAAAGGCGCGTATATCGCAGGTTGTCTGCATATGACGATTCAGACAGCAGTATTGATTGAAACATTGAAAGAATTAGGTGCCGAAGTGACATGGTCATCATGTAACATTTTCTCAACCCAGGATCATGCGGCGGCTGCAATTGCGGCGGCAGGAATTTCGGTTTATGCCTGGAAAGGTATGACGGCTGAAGAATTCGACTGGTGTATTGAGCAGACTTTGTTTTTCGGTGAAGACCGCAAGCCATTAAATATGATCCTTGACGATGGTGGTGATCTTACCAACATGGTTTTTGATAAATATCCTGAGCTGATAAAAGGCATTCGCGGACTATCAGAAGAGACAACAACAGGAGTTCTTCGCCTATATGAGCGCATGAAAAACGGAACACTTCCGATTCCTGCGATCAATGTGAATGATTCGGTTACGAAATCGAAATTCGATAATAAATACGGTTGCCGTGAGTCATTGGTTGATGCGATCCGTCGCGCGACCGACCTCATGCTTGCAGGTAAAGTGGCAGTCGTAGCGGGATTTGGTGATGTTGGAAAAGGTTCTGCTGAATCGTTGAAAGATTCTAAAGTTCGTGTGATCGTTACTGAGATCGATCCGATCTGCGCTCTTCAGGCTGCTATGGAAGGTTATGAAGTGAAGAAGATGGACACTGCAGTTAAAGAAGCAGACATCATCGTTACTGCAACAGGTAATTTCAACATCATCGGCGAACGTCATTTCCGTGCCATGAAACATAATGCTGTTGTTTGTAACATCGGTCACTTCGACAATGAAATCGACATGGCATGGTTAAACAAAAACTACGGTCATACAAAAGAAGTTATCAAGCCTCAGGTGGATAAATATACGATCGACGGAAAAGACATCATCGTTCTGGCAGAAGGCAGACTGGTTAACCTCGGTTGCGCAATGGGTCACCCTTCATTCGTAATGTCTAACTCATTCACGAATCAGACTCTGGCTCAGCTTGAACTTTGGGCGAATCACTCTAAATACGAGAACAAAGTTTATACACTTCCTAAACATCTTGACGAGAAAGTTGCCCGTCTGCACCTTGCAAAAATCGGAGTAGAAATCGACGAGCTCACAGATGATCAGGCGAAATATATCGGCGTTAGTAAATCAGGTCCGTTTAAGAACGATACTTACAGGTACTAATTGCTCTTTGTTATAAATGAAAGCGCGGCTGATTGGTCGCGCTTTTTTTATGCGTGGGAAAGCAAATAGCTTTGACCATTAATGAGGACAATTATAACCCTGCCCGCCCTTCGCTGGCAAGGGCAGAACCAGAACGACCCACTTAACCCATCCCGGACTCAAGTCCGGTATGGGTTCAAGGTGTAGGATTTCCATTACCGTGCGCTGAAGCGCACGGTTGTAATTGGTTTCACATTTATTAAAGAGAGAATAAAAGCTTTGTGCAATATAGAGCACGTTAGGTGCAGAAAGGGTAGAAGGTAAGCAAGTCACCATGCTTGTGCTTAAATATTTTCCAGAGTCAATTAACAAAAAAAACTGAAAGTATAGATGGTTGCCATATGGAATCTACATCCTTAGAATAGATATAAAAAAATCATCAATAAGCATCATATAGTAAAAACAGAAAATAGCCCCGGCCTTTAGGTCGGGGTAAAAGATAACAGGTCACCGGGCTTTAGCCCAAATATTTTGTTCCTGGATTTATCAAGTAGATTAATTAACTTTAACAGATAATAAAAATAATGAATTCAAAAATTTCACTTTTAATCCTTTTCACTTTTTTTATTTTTTCATGTTCCAAGAAAGAAGAGGAATTGAATTCTCCGATTATTAATCTTCCCGTAAATAATTCTCCACCTGATTCAATTGCGACTTTCATTTGTGATTCAACGTATTCTATTCAATCTGTTCTATATTTCACAACACTTCCAAATCAGCTAGGTTGTGAAAAGAATCCGACTCCCTGGGATTCGGTAGCAAAATTCAGAATCGATATTGATGGTGATTCAATTTCTGATTTTGAATATTTTGCTCAACATTATAGTGGTAGTTGGTGTTCTCCTCATTGTGTCTGCTGGGATTATGTAATTTATGTAAGGGGTCTGGACTCAATAAATCAAATTAGTTGCATTATGCCACATGGACAAATTGCTATATTTTATGATTCAATGATGTCAGTGTCTGACAGTGGCAAATGGCAGCAGAATGTATCAATTCTTAAGAATGTTGATCCATCTCCTATAAATACATACTTTACTGAGACATACATCGGCATCAGAAAAAATAATAACTACGGATGGATGCTTATTTCTCCATATGGATTAAACGGCATACGTGTTAAAGAATATGCATTCAATTTTACCCCGGGTAATTTTATTAAAGCGGGTCAGACACAATAATTGGTTTCTTGATTAAACCTTTTTGATCAATTATTCACCAGCTTCTTCAAAACCAAATCTCCATTTCCAAGAGCGATTTGTACAAAGTAAACCCCTTTCGAATACGAAGAAAGATCAAAATGATTTATATTTTTATAAGTCAAAATTATTGAACCAAAACTATTGAATATTTTAATCTCTTCAATAGTTTCAACCGGAGCATGAACACTATAATTACCCGTCGTCTTATCCAATGAAATATAAATCTTATCTGATTTCTTTTCCTCCGAAATACCGGTAAATGGAGTAACAAATATTTCACCATTAAACGTGTTATGTAAATTGGTCGGACATGAATTATCCTGAAGGTTAATGGTAAAATTATATGGCTGTGCCTGAATATCATTTACAGTCGGTGTCCAGCAAAAGTGAATTATGGGATTTGCTCCCGGAGTAAGAGAAACAACTGCACCTGGCATTGAGCTGAAATTATATCCGACTAAAATGGTATCCGTTTGATCAGGATCATATGTAATAAAGTCAAAACAGTATTGCTCAGTTACTTCAATATTTAATGGCTGAACCGGCATTATTACAATTGGCGGACTGGCGAGGGGACAGCTGTCGGAATAGAAAAGAATATTTTTTTCAGTAAATCCAACCTGTACTCCGTTTCTGTATTCATCGACTCTTAGCGAAATAGCAGCAACTTCGATGACAGGACAATTATAACCGATTTCGCCGGTTTGTGAATTTAAGGTCAAAGCCGGCAAGGATGTAAATGGGTTTGAAGCTGAGTATCCCGTATTATAAATTACCGGTGTATTGGCATTTACTTTTGTATCAACGAATGAATATACAAGTGAATCTCCATCAGCATCTATTCCTCCCGGATCAAATGTCTCGTTCCGATTTATACATGCAGAAATAGCAATTGAATTAATGTTTGACGAATTGTTATCCTGTCCCAGAATATTTAATCCTGCTTCCAGGTAAAATGGTTGTCCCGGTGCTATGGTGGTCAAACTGTTTGCTCTCATCGTGTCGCTTACGCTAAAGATCCAGTCGGCACATGCAAAAGGCAATGTTATTACTGCTGAAAGATTGCATTGGTTAACTCCAAAGTCGGGCCCTCCACTGCAGGTTGTAAAAGAGGCCAGACAGGGCGGATAAAATACCCATTCGCCACAAAAGAAAGGTTCAGGCTCAAGTGTGTCGGTAAAACTGTAATTACAACTTGTCGAACTGACATTCACTGTAAAGGAAGTTGATAATTGAAATCCGCTGCAATCGTTAGCAATTCTCAGGGTTACCCAATATTGATTGTTACCTAAACCGGTATAAGTTAATTCTGCACCTGCAATGCTTGATGCCTGCGACTTAATGCTAAATAAAAAGAGAGTAAACAGGAGTATAAGACGAGGAGTATTCATGCATAAATTTTTAAATGATACTCTAAGGTAATACTTTCAAAGAACTAACTCGCTTAACCTTCATCAATCGACACAAAAAAGCCGCGTCAATTTCTCAACGCGGCCATAATTCGTAATTCGTAATTTGTAATTCGTAATTGATTAAACAGTCGCTCCTTCCGCCAGAATAATAATCTTATTCTTCAGATTCTCCACGACTCCGCCTTTAACATCAAAAGTCTTTACACCTTCTTTGTCTTTGATTTTCACCTTGCCGTTAAGCAGGGTTGAAATAATCGGAGCGTGGTCTTTGAGCATTTCGAAACGACCGACAGCGCCCGGAACGGATACCGAAGTAACCTCGCCGCTGTATATTTTTTTGTCCGGTGTTATGATCTCTAATTGCATCTGTGATTATTTAGCTTCGGCAAGTAATTTCTTTCCTTTTGCAATAGCATCGTCGATTGTACCAACGAGGTTGAACGCTGCCTCCGGATACTCATCCACTTCGCCGTTCATGATCATATTGAATCCTTTGATGGTCTCTTCGATCGGAACGATAACTCCTTTTAATCCGGTAAACTGCTCGGCAACGTTGAACGGCTGAGAAAGGAAACGCTGAACACGACGCGCACGGTGTACAACCAGTTTGTCGTCGTCGCTCAATTCATCCATACCAAGGATGGCAATAATATCCTGAAGCTCTTTGTAACGCTGAAGTATGTTTTTCACCTTCTGAGCTGTATTGTAATGCTCTTCACCAACGATAAGCGGTGTAAGGATACGTGATGTTGAATCCAACGGGTCAACCGCAGGGTAAATACCTAACTCAGCAATCTTACGGTTCAATACCGTTGTCGCATCAAGGTGGGCAAATGTTGTAGCCGGAGCCGGATCAGTCAAGTCATCGGCAGGTACATAAACCGCCTGAACAGATGTGATCGAACCTCTCTTCGTAGAAGTGATTCGCTCCTGCATCAGCCCCATTTCAGTAGCTAGGGTAGGCTGGTAACCTACGGCCGATGGCATACGACCTAAAAGCGCCGATACCTCAGAACCCGCCTGTGTGAAACGGAAGATATTGTCAATGAAGAAAAGAATATCACGTCCGCCTGATTTCTCATCACCGTCACGGAAATATTCAGCTACCGTTAGTCCCGAAAGCGCAACACGTGCACGTGCTCCCGGTGGCTCATTCATCTGTCCGAATACTAATGTCGCCTGTGATTTAGCTAGTTCTTCTTTGTCTACGCTGGCAAGATCCCAACCGCCTTTTTCCATTGAATGTTTGAAAGCATCTCCGTAACGAATAACTCCCGACTCAATCATTTCGCGTAAAAGGTCATTTCCTTCGCGTGTACGCTCTCCAACTCCTGCAAACACAGAAAGTCCCGCATAACTTTTCGCGATGTTATTGATCAATTCCATGATCAATACGGTCTTTCCTACACCGGCACCACCGAACAAGCCGATTTTACCTCCCTTTGAATATGGCTCGATAAGGTCAATTACCTTAATTCCCGTATAAAGTACTTCCGATTCTGTCGAAAGATCTTCAAATCGTGGCGCCTGGCGGTGAATAGGTACTCCTTTTTCTTTCGAAACAGAACCTAATCCGTCAATCGCATCTCCAACAACGTTAAATAAACGTCCCTTAATCGCATCACTGGCCGGCATCAGGATCGGTGCACCCATAGATTTTACAGGCATTCCTCTCATTAATCCGTCAGTCGATTCCATTGCAATCGCTCTAACTGTATCTTCTCCAATATGTTGCTGACATTCCAATACCAGCGGAGTCGTACCCGGACGCTCAATATGAAGCGATTCGAGAATGTTAGGTAGTTCTGTTCCATCTGTATCGAAGCAAACGTCTACTACCGGACCAATAATTTGGGAAATTTTACCAATATTCGCCATTGTGTTGTATAAAATTTAGTTTTTTGATTTTGAGTGCGCGAAAGTAAGGTTTTTTAGGATTGGAAATCAGGTTGGGGAGAAATTTCGGGTTTCGGGTTTCGGGTTTCGGGTTTCGGGTTTCGGGTTTCGGGTTTCGGGTTTCGGGTTTCGGGTTTCGGGTTT
>CAZAON010000396.1:0-6332 GCA_964486655.1 uncultured Flavobacteriales bacterium | reverse complement strand
TAAATTAAAGCAGGGAAATTAATAATGTTCTTTAGCACCAAAAATTGAAAGCCTGTCGCATTGGTCTGCAAGAAATTTTACAACAAATCGGATTAACATCCAACCCTGAAAGGGTGTCATGATTGTAGGGGTGATATTATTGTAGAAAAATAAAATGGATAGAATCCCCAACCCCGAAGGGGTGACATGATAAAGACCTGTTGCTGATTAGACACATTAACATGTTAAAAATCTCATAACAAAAAATAATCACTTCATATTATACATTCTCAATTCCAATTCCGCCACCGAACATTTCAATTCCCCCGCTCTTCGTTTCGCCTCATTGATTATCAACAAATATTCCTTCTCCTTCATCACCGTAGTCCAGGATACAACCAGATTCATCTTTAATCTCTGCTGAATAATTCGATCGACCGGAAAGTGCGGCGGCGTTTTAGTCATTCCCGCACACCATAAATATTTCAAATATAAATTCAATAATTTCTGGCTGACTCCGAACGTCAATTTACCGCCAATTAAAATTTTCTTATGCCCGGCACTTGCGCTTTGCAAAAGTTTAATATTACTGATATGTGTAGAATCACGAGGTGTAGATTTTCTATATGCAGGTAATAGTTTCTTAACTGTCTCGAATAAATCATTTCGAAATGCAATCCGTTCTTCCTGGCTCACATCTTCCTTATACACATTCGTTCTCTGAAAACTTGCCCCAACCGTACAAATCCATAATTGCTCCCGTAAATAAATTTCTTTTTGCTCACTTAGTCTCATACAAACATCTGCTGCAATAAGCCTTTCTTGAAAAGTTGAGTCTGGGCGATTTGTTTTGAAACGGATTCGATTTTAGTGTCGATGGAGGAGAGGTAGGTGGCGATTTTTTGTTGTTCTTCCAAGGCTGGAATTTTCAATTTTACTTTTGCTAATCTTCCAGTAGAAAGACTTAAAACTTTTGTTCCTTGAGCAATAGTTTTAATTTGCTGACGAATATATGATGCTTTAACTAAATAACCCGAGAATCCAATATGCATTTTCGTCTTATAGGGTCTGGCTAAAAATGTATGCAAACCCGCAACTACTTTTTCATCTTCTAATTTTATAATTTCAATTGCTTTTCCTATATCTTCATAATCTTCAGATGCATCTGCAATAATCAAATCGCCTTCCTTGCAATAATTATCAGCTTTAATATTAGAAATGTCAATATTGAGATTTATATATGGAACTAATTCTTTTCGAATGTCAAACAGTGTTGAAAATTTGGTGTGAATATCTCCGTAATGAATATTTTTTACTTTCCCACTTTCATAGTTTAAATCATTTCGCGAAAATGAATTCGTAGAATAAAAAGAGAATACATCTTCATAAAGCTTGTCTTCCCATTTCGGATATTCCTTCCCCTTCCCATCCCTAAACCTCACCCTCCCCGAAAACAACTCCTGCATCACTCCTTTTTTATATTGCTCGAGTAATTCTTTTTTGCGAGTGAGTTGTTGAATTTTTTTATCGACAGAGGAAAGGAAGGAGGCGATTTTTTGTTGCTCTTCAAGCAATGGAATACTAAACTTAAATTTATTAATTTCCTTTACAGTTAATTGAGGTTGAGCGCTTCCAAACGCAATCATTTTAATTTGTTTTTCAACTTTAGGAGAGAAAAAGATAAAATAAAGAAACCTTGGATCTAATGTTTCATTTTGATTTCTGATAATTACCATCCCTGAATTTATTCTTAAATTATTATATTTAATACTATCATCATAAAATGCTATATTACCTACCGAGCCTCGAGTTGTCAATATTAAGTCATTTCTTTTAAGTTTTCCTTTCCGCAATAAATCATCTTTCTCCTTTGTAATAAAAATAGTTTCATCAAAAGAAAATCCTTCTTTAGTAACATTTTTTGCGTTCATAAAAAGACAATACCCTACTGACGAAAAATCGTTCCCATTTGGATAATTCACACCTCTATCACCATCAATGATTAGGAGTTTAAAATTAGAAAGTGTATTTAAATGCCAATTCCCAATAAAACTATTAAACCGTAAATTCGGAACAATCCTATTTTTTTGATTAATAGAAGATTGAACATTGGAATATTTAATTTTCTCCATACTCAAAACGGTGTATCAATTCCCAACTCCTTACAAAAGCCGGCAATCACATCATCCGTATTTTTAATTTCTTTTTCAATTGCCTTCAATTCCTTTGAAACAGATTTTAGGTCAACTGTTTCTTCCTCTTCGAATGTATCGACATAGCGCGGGATGTTAAGGTTGTATTCGTTTTCGGCGACTTCGCTGATATTGGCGACATAGCTGTATTTGTCCTCGTTGGTGCGTGTTTTAAAAGCGTTAATTATTTTTTTGATATCATCTTCGCGTAAGACATTCTGCGTTTTTACTTTTTCGAAATGACGGCTGGCATCGACGAATAAGATGTTGTCGCTGTGCTGGCGTTTTTTCTTCAATATTAGAATACAGGTAGGAATACTTGTGCCATAAAAGATATTGGAAGGGAGTCCGATGACGGCGTCGAGATAATTCTTGTCCTTGATGAGGTATTCGCGAATGTGTCCTTCGGCGCCACCGCGGAAGAGAACGCCGTGAGGCAGCACGCAGGCCATGGTTCCGGTATCGGCCAGGTGATGGATCATATGCTGTACGAATGCGAAGTCTGCAGTGCCTTTCGGCGCGAGTCGTCCGTACGGTGAAAAGCGTGCATCGCTCATGAACAGGGGAGAGGCAGACCATTCGGAAGAGAAAGGAGGATTGGCAACGATGGCTTCGAACGTTTTGTCGATATGCTGCGGTCGTTCGAGCGTGTCGTCGTTTTTAATGTCGAATTTCTTGTAATGCACGTCATGCATGATCATGTTCATACGGCAAAGGTTGTATGTAGTCGGATTACTTTCCTGTCCGTAAAACGCGCCAACCTCTTTTACTTCTTTGGCGACACGAAGCAGGAGGGAACCGGAGCCGCAGGTAGGATCGTACACATTCTTCAGTTTCGTTTTGCCGGCAGTAACGAGTCTGGCGAGAACGATGCTGACCTGTTGCGGAGTATAAAATTCACCGGCCTTTTTACCGGCGCCGCTGGCGAATTTCCCGATGAGGTATTCGTAGGCATCGCCTAAAACATCGCTTTCGGTATTCTTCAGATCGAAATCGATTTCCTGCAGATGCGAGAGGACTTTAACGATGAGTTCATTTTTAGCCGTTTCGGTTTTGCCGAGCTTGCTGCTGGTGAGGTCGAGGTCTTCGAAGAGATTTCCGAAATCCTCTTCGCTTTCAGAACCCATGGTACTTTGCTCGATGTTGGTTAAAACCTTGGTAAGGTCGTCGAGGATGAATTTGCTTTTACCGTCGGCATTCCCGCGGCGGGCAAGTTCGTCGAAGAGTTCGGAAGGCTTTAAAAAATACCCGAGTTGATTGAGCGCTTCTTCTTTAACAGCCGCAAGAAGCTCTTTTTTATTTTTTTGCTTCTCGACGTCTTCATATTTAATCTTATCAGGCTTGAGAACGTAATTAGCAAAATCATGCATCTTCTCGCTGAGGTACTTATAGAAAATGAATCCGAGTATATAATCCCTGAAATCGTCGGCATCCATCTTCCCGCGAAGGGTATCGGCAATTTTCCAGAGTTGTTGTTCGAGGAGTTGTTTTTTGTCGGAAGGCATAAAAGGGAGTTTTGGGTCTGAGTCCGGGTCCGGGGTCCGAGTGTGAGTGTAAGTGTGAGTCCGGTTGTGAAGAGGTTGCTAATATAGCTTATAGGGATTGAAAATAGGGTTACAGGAGTCGAGAATTTCGGTTTTTTTGTTACTTTCGCAGTCCAATTGCCCGGGTGGTTTACCTCCCGGGGTATTTTGCCCGGGTGGCGGTCCCGATTTCTTTCGGGATGGTAGACGAGTCGATCGTTTACTTCATCCGGTAATTGAAAAAATTAAATCCAATTGCCCGGGTGGTTTACCACCCTGGGTATTTTGCCCGGGTGGCGGAATTGGTAGACGCGTCGGTCTCAAAAACCGATGATCGTAAGGTCTTGCGGGTTCGATTCCCGCCCCGGGTACGAAATATTTTAGAAAATATTCCTTAAACTCCTACTAAATTAGGGGTTTTGGCTTTTTTACGGTTTCCAATTACTTAAACATTACTTAAACTTTTTTATAAATAGACCAAAGCTAATACTCCCCACCCCTTTTTTAAAGCAAAAAGTAAGTTTATAATACGCAACATTTTTTTGCATATTAGGTAGAAATAATAAAATTAATTTCTAATATTGCCATTATAACGAAATATACCATTGCTTATGGAAATCACCAACTTATTAGTTGAAGGTTTTGCTAATATAGAACAGGTAGAATTAAACCTCGGAAAAATAAATGCACTAGTCGCCCTTAATAATTATGGGAAATCTAATGTTATAAATGCGATTTCCTTCGGGATTGACTTTATATCTATGCCAACTAAACATCAGGCAAATATGATGGCAATAAAAGATTTGATTCCTATTAATAATCGAATAGCAAATAAGCCATATAAATTTCAAGTCACATTTATTTCTAATGTATCTGGAGAAGAACAAGTAATTGAATATAGCTATTCATTTGATTGGATAAAAGACAAAAAAGAAAAGGGACAAAGAATAATTGAGGAATTTTTAAAGGTAAAATCTAATAAACCAGATGCCAAGTTTAAAACATACATTCATCGAAATTTATCGGAATCCCTTTACCTTCCTTCTCAAACCGGAAGAAGAGACAAGCCTTTGAAGGTCGATAAATCAGAATTAGCTATTAACAAATTAAATCATTTTGATGAATTGTTTTACAATAAAATAATTCATCAGATAAATAAACTCTCCATTGAAAATATTGATACAATGGAAGATCCAGATAAATTGTTTAGAAGAGTTTATGGAAGTAGAGATTCAAAAATTTTAAGACCCGAGTATTCATTAAATATGCCCGCTAGTTATGATGTTGGCTTTTTCATTTACAGTTTAAAAGTCAAAAAACCGGAGATGTATGAACTATTCAAGGATTCGGTAAAATCATTGTTAGTCGGAATAGAAGATTTTGAAGCTGTTGAAATTGACTTTAAAAATATTGCTCGATTCGCCAGTGAAAAAAAGAAAGACTTACCTGTAAATTTTCCAGATAAACTTTATGACATAAGGGTAAAGGAATATTTCAATAATCAGCAAACTGATATTGATGGCTTATCTTCTGGATCACAAAAACTTTTTTTTGTTTTAGCGCTTACCATTGCAGCGGAAATAAATAAAGTCCCTATCATAACTTTTGAAGAGTTGGAAAACTCAATTCATCCAGGACTTTTGCAAAAGTTATTGATTATTATTGATGGCTTGGTTGTTAACACAAAAGTACTATTAACAAGTCATTCTCCATATCTAATTCAGTATTTGGATATTGATAGAGTAAAAATAGGTATGCCAAATAAAGATGGTCTAGCAGTTTTTAAGGAAATAAAGAAATCAAGATTTAATAAAGTGTTGAGTATAGCTGAAGAGGAGGGGGTTTCTGTGGGAGATTTGATTTTTGACAAAATGTTAGAAGGTTTTTCTGGTGATTCCGATTTACTAAATGAACTTTGTGAATGAAAACTAAGAATACTCATTCGATATTAGTATTATTCGTAGAGGGTGAAACTGAAAAAGAGTTTTATGAGGCACTGCTTATTTTTTATCGTAAAAAATATAAAATCTGCAGGTGTAAAGTAATAAATGTCAAAGGTATTTCTAGGTTTGAGAGTAAAGTTTCAGCAAGGTTAAAATTTGAAATTATTCCAAAACACCCTGAATCAATAATTAAGGTTGTATGCTGTTATGATACAGACGTATTTGAACTAGCACAGAAGCCACCAACAAATTGGAGCATTGTAAAGAAGAAAGTTAATGAATTAGGAATTGATTTTTTTGATGAGGTAAAAGCAATTCGAATGATTGAAGATTGGTTTTTGAATGATATTGAAGGCTTATGCAAATATCTCAATATTGAAGTTCCTTCAAAACTTGATGGGAAAACCGGACTAGATAAAATTAAGACCCTATTTAAAAAGGGGACTAAACCTAAAGTATATCAAAAAGGAAATGGAACTCATAAATTTATTGCTCTACTGAATATAGGAGAAATTAGAAATGCTATTAAAAAGGAATTAAGACCATTAGAAATAGCTTTAGAAATCCCAGATGAGAATGAAGAATAAATAGTAAAATTCTAATATATGTGGTTTAATTTTAACTGATAGAATTTTACCTTATAGCATGAAAAAGTATCCCGCTGCGCCGCACTTCCCAAACCTTTCTTTAAATAT
>CAZAON010000395.1:0-8922 GCA_964486655.1 uncultured Flavobacteriales bacterium | reverse complement strand
TATTGTTCTCAACAAACCGGGAGATGAATCACATGCGATGGAAATGCTCTCAGAATTAAATGGAAAGACGCATCAGGTGTTTACGGGAGTTTGTATTATTGACGAAAATAGAAAATTAAATTTTTGTGTTGAATCGGATGTGACGTTTAATAGTCTAAGTAAAGAAGAATTACAGAGGTATATCCGGCAATATAAACCATACGATAAGGCAGGGTCATACGGCGCTCAGGAATGCCTGCCCGAAGGAATGAATCCATGTTCTGAACAGGAAACGCAATTTTTGAAAGCACATAACCTGGAAAACCTGTTTATGGAAACACTTTCACAGGACCATCACAATGTTATTCCGCTAATAAAAAAAATAGAAGGAAGTTATTTTAATGTAATGGGCTTGCCTATTGTTGAATTATGGAAGGAGATAATCAGGTAAATGCAGACGATGCGCATCGCTTATTTTAAAATGCATACTGCGATTTTCCTATGGGGCTTTACGGGACTATTGGGAAAATTAATTCATCTGAACGAAGGAATGCTAGTCTGGTACAGAATGTTAATCAGCAGTATCGCTATTGCAATCATTGTCTTTTACAGAAAGAGTTTTCCGAAGATTTCCATTAAAGAAATTTTACGAATCGGCCTGATCGGTTTTTTAGTAATGCTTCACTGGGTAACATTTTATGGTTCCATAAAATTATCGAGTATATCAGTCGCGATGATCTGCTTGTCATCCATTGCGCTTTTTGCTTCCATACTTGAGCCAATAATTAACCGGCAGCCGTTTGACATTACAGAAATTTTTTTCAGCATTTTCGCTGTAACCGGAATTGCGCTCATCTATCATTCCGACTTATCAGCCGCAAAAGGAATCATTGTCGGAGTGATAAGTGCATTGCTGAGCGCGGTCTTTTCCATTTTAAACAAACGAATTACTTCGAAATATGAATCGCTTACCATCAGTTTAATTGAGTTAAGCAGCGGATGGTTTTTGCTGACATTACTGCTCCCACTCTACTTCATCATTCAACCGACAGATAAACTTATTCCGGATACAACCGATTTTATCTATCTGATGATACTGTCTTTGGTATGTACGGTATTAACTTGGATACTTTCCCTTCAGGCATTGCGAAAAGTCAGTGCTTATACAATGGGGCTTGCCCTGAATCTCGAACCTGTTTACGGAATCATTTTAGCAATACTGTTTGCCGGTGAAGGTAAATTAATGAATATGGGATTCATCGCGGGAGCATTAATGATCATGCTGACAGTTGTACTCCACATGGTGTATAAGATCAGGATGAGCAGGGTGCTTTAAAAAATCTATAATATATTTAGAAAAAAAAACTGTTGTCTTTCAGGCAAAACCGGTTTACACTTTTTCCAAAGTATGTTCCAGTTTTATTAATGCGCCATTCTGAAGAACCGGTATGGCAGTAGTCTGATCAGGTGTCAGGCAATATTTAATATCCTTTTTCAGATTCAGCCTGGCAAGTCGCTCTTTATGAGAAGCGTGGTTTAGAAATTTATATGGCTCAGTACGGGCCTGCTGATAAAGATATTTCAGTGCGAGACATGCATCACCGAGTTTAATATCCTCTGTCATACTAGTTAACGTCTCTGTCATTGCACCGGCAAAAAGAGCATCTTCAAGGTTGAATTTATTTTTCCATCCCGAACAGAGTAAAAGAATATTTCTATTTTCCTTAACGATCCAGTTGCATAGGGCTGTAATATTCAGGAATGAACCGATGACAACTTTATATGCATCACGGGCCGCATGCACTGCCTGAGTTCCATTTGTTGTAGAGATGACAATGGTTTTCCCTTTAACCGTATCGCTCATATAACTGAAAGGCGAATTACCAAAATCAAATCCTTCGACAGCAATAGCATCTCGTTCCGCACCTACCAGATAACCCTTGTTCTTGTACACCCTTGCCTCCTCGATAGTAGCTACCGGAATAACCATTTCCGCACCATGCTCGAAAGCAGTGCAAATAGCGGATGTAGCCCTTAAAATATCGATAATTACAACAATGCTGTTATCATCCCTGTAAACAGGGTACAGATATGGTGAAAAACAGGCATCGAGCGTAAATTTTGGCTCCATATAGAAAATGCAATTAGCGAATTAACGATTATTTATGATAATTTCAAAGATATTAGTTGTTAGATATTAGATGCTAGATGTTAGATGTTAGATGTTAGATGTTAGAAGATAAATGCCTGATTTTAGAATTCATTTTTAATATCTTTTTTACAATCTTAAGGTTCTCATATGTAATACCTAAAATCTAATAGCTAATAGGTATCAACTAACATCTACTTCTTAACAAATGGTGTTTTCACAACCTTTGCCTTGAGTTTTCTGTCACGGACACTGATAAAAATTTCTGTTCCTTCCTTTGCGAATGGAGTTTTAATATATGCCATGCCTATTGCTTTTTGCAAAGTAGGTGATTGAGTTCCGGAAGTAACGCGGCCGATTTCATTTCCATTCGCATCATGAACTGTATAATCATGCCTTGGAATTCCGCGGTCGATCATTTCAAATCCGGTTAACTTTCTTTCAACTCCTTTTTCTTTTTGCTCCTTAAGAGCAGCACTGTTAGTAAACTCTTTCGTGAATTTAGTTATCCAACCTAAACCTGCTTCGATCGGACTTGTTGTATCATCAATGTCGTTTCCATACAGACAAAATCCCATCTCAAGTCTCAAGGTATCCCTTGCGCCGAGTCCGACCGGTTTAATGCCGAAAGATTTACCGGCTTCGAATATTGCATGCCACATATGATCGGCGGCATTATTTTCAAAATAAATTTCGAATCCCTTTTCACCCGTGTAGCCTGTTGCCGAGACGAGAACGTTCTCGATTCCGGCAAAAGTTCCTTTCATAAAAGAATAATATTCGATATCCTTTAATGGCATTTTTGTGAGTGATTGCAGAGCATCAGCGGCAAGCGGACCCTGAACTGCCAGTAATGTAGTTTTATCGGAAATGTTATGCATTTCAACATTGGCCGTATTGAATTTCATAATCCAGTTCCAGTCCTTTTCAATGTTCGAAGCATTCACAACTAACATGTAAGTTTTCGCATCAATTCTGTAAACCAGTAAATCATCGACTATGCCCCCATTCTCATTCGGGAAACAACTATACTGAACTTTTCCGTCAACAAGTTTTGAAGCATCATTACTTGTAATTCTTTGGATGAGATCGAGAGCGTTTTCACCTTTCAAAATAAATTCTCCCATGTGTGAAACATCAAAAACTCCGACTTTTGTACGGATCGTTTCATGTTCTGCATTTATTCCTTCATAGGATACCGGCATTACATATCCTGCGAAAGGCACCATTTTGGCGCCAAGTCCGACATGAATATCGTTTAGTGGAATATGCTTTAAAAGAGTTTCTGTTGTTTCCATTATTTATATTTTTTTTATTTTTTACCTATCGTAAACAGATTAAGAAAGTTTTGTTTGTTCGAACGTACTGAATAATGATTGATAATTTTTTCACGGGTTTTACTGCTGAGTCTCTTCAGGTAATCCGGATCAGTCATTAATTTTTTCAATGCAGCATACCATTCCTCAGGGGTATTACATACAAATCCGTTTACATCGTGATCTACAATTTCTGCATTCACACCAACGTTAGAAACAAGAGCCGGAACACCAAGTGACATGTATTGCAAAGCTTTGAAACCGCATTTCCCTTTTGCCCAAACATCTGCGGGCAAAGGCATGATTCCGACATTGAAATTCATCAGGTCATCAATCTCCGCTTTTTTACTCCACTTAACAAACTTTAGTGACTTCATATTGAATTTCGGCGGAACATCACAAATGACATGAAATTCAAATTCATGTTCTTCCTCAAGTTTCTTTAGTACTGGATAAATTTCATCCAGATATAAAACAGTTGAATGAGAACCCGTCCATCCGATTGTAAAGATATGCTTACCATGTTCTTTAAGCATATTGTGATGCTCATCCGTATCTATCGTAGTCGGATTTATCACAACATTCTTATTGAATTGCCCGGCATATTCTGCCAGGTATGCATTTCCAACAGATACAACTGTCGACCATCTGCAGACGTCTGCCACATTAGCAAACCTCTTAAACAACATGGTCAGATATTTATTGGTCTCCGAAGCATTGGGTATCCAGATAGCATCGTCAAAATCATAAATCATGTACTTTTTATAGACCTTTGAGACCATCCATTCGAACCAGGGCGGACCGAAGGGAGTCGCTTCACGATGTATAAAAACCGCATCGAATTTTCTGAGAGAAATTACATCCTTGATTCTCCGCCAGTAACCACTGAGAAGAGCCAGAATTTTATCAAATAAATGACCCGGCTTATACACTATGCTCCAGGCTTTTAAGCTTAAAAAAGGGGATGATTTGAAAGTATGACCGTTCTCGGTTAACGTCTGAAAATACTGCTCAAATCGAAATCTCTGACTTGGCGCTTCACCGGTTGGGTATGGAGTAATGAATAGGATTCTCATCTAAAAACAGCACATCCTGAGATGTGGGTTCAAAGATAAAAAATCCTGACAGTTTGGGGGGTGGTACCTGCTGATTCAAACGAATGTGCTGGAAGGGGTTTCGGGTTTCGGGTTTGGGGTTTCGGGTTGGGGGGCTGCTGGTACTGAGCGGTGTTTTAGAGATGGTTTCGGGTTGGGGTGCTGCTGGTACTGAGGGTGTTTGAGAGATGGTTTCGGGTTTTGGGTTTCGGGTTGAGGGGCTGCAGGTATTGGGAGGTGTTTTAGAGATTGTTTCGGGTTGGGGGTTTCGGGTTGGGGGGCTGCAGGTATTTAGTGGTGTTTAGGAGATGGTTTCGGGTTTGGGTTTCGGGTTGGGTTTTGTAGGGGACTTAATTGCTTATTATCTGGGCTACTTAGTTTTACGGGTAATTATCATCCAGTTTTATACTATTTGATACAAGGCATTCTCGTTGGCTCTGTGTTAAATTTCGCCCTATATTTGAATCCTTCCATGGCCATCAAACTTTCTGAACGGAACACTCCCCGTTGGATAATCTTTCTTATCGATCTCTGTATATGCATTGGTTCATTAATGCTGGCATACCAGGTGCGTTTTAATTTTCACCTGACTGATATTGAAATCAGATCCTGGAAAATTGCCATCCCTGCCCTTCTTATTACCCGCATCATTACATTTCTATTCTTCAGGATTTACCAGGGAATCATCCGTTACACAAGTACCCGCGATGCATTAAGAGTATTTTATACGGTCTCTGCCGGCTCAGCATTTTTAGCCCTTATAAATCCGATCTCCGAAAAAATCTGGGGTGTTTACCTTGTACCCTATTCAATTATTATCATTGATTTTATCACAACAGTTTTCAGCTTGTCGGCCTTCAGAATTCTGGTAAAGTCTATTTACCAGGAATTGAAAAATCCTTCGAGTGAAAAACAAAACATCATTATTTACGGTGCAGGTGAATCGGGCCTCATTACTAAAAGGGCACTTGACAGAGATGCAGGAAGCCGCTACAAAGTATTCGCATTTTTAGATGATCACCCTACCAAGAAAAACAAAACCGTAGAAGGCGTTAAAGTTTATCATTCATCCGAGCTGGACGAATTGCTGGATGACAATAATATTAAACATGTAATCATCAGCATACAGAATATTTCTCAGGCAAAGAAACAACTGATCATCGAAAAGTGTCTCGCACATGATGTTCGCATTTTAAATGTTCCTCCTGTAAGTAACTGGATCAACGGAGAATTAAGCTTTAAGCAAATCAAGAAAGTTAAGATCGAAGACTTACTCGAACGCGATCCGATCAGGCTCGACATGGACCTGATTCAGAATGAACTTACCGGCAAGACCATTTTAATTACGGGTGGAGCCGGCTCTATCGGCAGTGAAATCGCCCGACAAATCGTGCCATTCAAACCCAAATATCTTATTGTCCTCGACCAGGCCGAGTCTCCTCTATACGATCTCGACCTTGAATTATCCGAACGTTTCCGAATGAAAAATTTTGAAACAGTTTTAGGCGATATCAGACAGTCGGAGCGAATGGAAAGAATATTTAAATTATTCAAACCCGAAGTCGTCTTTCATGCCGCTGCCTACAAGCACGTGCCAGTGATGGAGAACAATCCTTCCGAAGCCATATTAACCAATGTCGAAGGAACAAAAGTATTAGCTGACCTTGCCGTTCGATATAAAGTTGAAAAATTTGTAATGGTCAGCACCGACAAAGCCGTAAATCCGACTTCCATCATGGGAGCCACAAAAAGAATTGCGGAGATTTACTGCCAGTCATTAAATTCTGTCGGACCGACACGATTCGTCACCACACGATTCGGGAACGTTCTCGATTCAAACGGTTCCGTTATTCCCCGATTCAAAAAACAAATCGAAGAAGGCGGTCCGGTTACGGTTACCCATCCCGACATTACCCGTTTCTTCATGACCATTCCCGAAGCCTGCCAACTCGTGCTCGAAGCAGGAGCCATCGGCAAAGGCGGGGAGATTTTTATTTTCGACATGGGAAAAAGTCTGCGCATCGCCGACCTTGCCAAGAAGATGATCAAACTGTCAGGGCTAACCCTTGGTCGAGATATTCAGATCGTCTTTACCGGACTCAGGCCCGGAGAAAAAATTTTCGAAGAACTTTTAGCGGATAAAGAAACTACACTTCCTACGCATCATGAGAAAATTATGATTGCCAGAGTTCGTGAATATGATTTCAATGCGATTGAGAAAGAAGTCAGTCAGCTTATTGATTTATTCAAAACTCAAAACAACGAAGCAATAGTTAAAAAAATGAAAGAAATTCTGCCTGAGTATTTGTCGGCGAATTCGGTGTTTGAGAGATTGGATAAATAGCTGTTAGCTTTTAGACTTTAGCTTTTAAATGTTATACATAAGAAATTAGACATCATTCAAAGATAAATGGTAGATGTAAATTTGGCAGATTTTTCAGTCGTTTACTTTCAAAATGTAAAAACCATTTCGGATTTTTATATTTCCACTATTCAAAAGCTCTCGTTTAGTTGTTTTAAAAATTTTCTGACCGCTGAGATTATAAATTGAAAAGTAAACGTCAGGCAGATTTGTAAAATCAGTCAGAATTTTCCCATCGATAATAAGGCATTTGAAGATATTCGGCTGATTTTTGTCGTAATTAATTTCTGCTATGTCAACAGGTGCAGGTGGAATTTCATAACGGATGGCAGCTGTTGCGTTATCCACGATTAACCAATCGTCTGCTTGAACAATTCCGTCACCTGTGATATCCTGACAAATATATCCTTGCAAAATGGCCGAAACTGCATTCAACATATAAATGTAGTCAGATGATTCAATAATACCATCCTGGTAACACAGACCAAGTCCTGTAACAATTGCACCCGAAATATCCCCACTATAAAACATCCAAACCTGAGTATCCCAACTTCTCATCATATTATTTCCTGCCGCTTTAGAAGAAGAATCGGAAAAATCGTAATACGTAACCGGTTGCATCGTTACGGGAACAGAACTCCATGTTCGCAATGCATTACGATGACTGATACGAAGAAAGTATGCACTTCCGGGATTTATCAATGGAAAAGAAACGGATAATGAGCCATCAGTCTGCAATATCCCTTTAGCCATATCTGCGATCGACAAGTCATTCGTACGTGCCAGGCTAACGGTTATAGTATCTGCATCATTGGGATTAGTTGAAATTCCATTAATAAATAAACAACCACCGGAACCGTAATTATCCATGAGTGAATTGCCGGTGTAATATCCTTCTATATAGAGTTTAAGATTGAGAGTGACCTGTGATGATGCTGTCTCAAAAAAGATTAATCCTAAAATAAAAGTAAAGAGGCGCATATATTTTGTATAAAATTTAAATCTGAATGAATCAGCAACAAAGAATTGAAACCGTAAGAATTATAAATGTACTAAATAATGAGTGATAATAATAATAAGTGACAAATTAGTCCAAACTCCCCCGGGGCGCGGATCGGATTCGGAATCCGTTCTCGCACCCGAACTGATTGCGAAAAAATCGCAAATTTCCAACTGAGATTTTTGCCCCTATTTTTTTTCCTTAAATAGGTTTAAATATTTTCATTTTCTTTTTTTCTTATTTTCCTTTTGCTTTCCTTTTAACACACCGGCTGTCCGCTAGCCTGGGTGACCCCTCCTCCCTGTCACCCAGGCTAGAGACTGAGAAAACTCCTCTCACCGGATGCATTAATGAATTTGGTTATTTTATTTTATGGCAAACATTTTTATTATTATTCCGCCGGCGGAATTTCAAATAAGAATGCTCGCATGTTTATGTTGTAAAATTAAGTTGATATGCAACGGATTCCAACCGCATATATTAAGGAACTTTTCTGAAGAAAACTTTTATGAATTATTGACCGTTTCTCGTCGAAAATAAAATTTTTCCTGAATCAAAATAATGTTGAACAATAAATACAATTTGGAGATTTATCGGAAAGAAAAAATGTCAGAATAAATGCCCCTCTTAGATCACATTTCCAAACAAATCAAACTCTTCTGCCGATTCAATTTTCACATTAGAAAAATCACCAATTCGCATATAATTTTTCGAAGCATCGATAAGAACTTCATTATCCACTTCAGGAGAATCGGCTTCTGTGCGGCCGACGTAGAATCCGCCTTCTTTGCGATCAATTAAAACTTTATAATCCTTCCCCACTTTGCTTTCGTTTAATTCGGCCGAAATATTCTTTTGAATATCCATGATGTCGGATGCACGCTGGCGTTTAACATCATCATCCACATCGTCTGTTAATGAAAAAGCGTGGGTATTTTCCTCATGAGAATAGGTAAACACTCCGAGTCTTTCGAAACGTGTATCTGAAACCCATTGCTTCATTTCTTCAAAATCCTTTTCCG
>CAZAON010000394.1:0-8276 GCA_964486655.1 uncultured Flavobacteriales bacterium | reverse complement strand
TGGTCCAGGTGAGCAACCGTTAACACAACCTTACTGCCCGTCACCGGATGCGGCTTATTATTCTCTGCACCACATTCTTCACAAAAACCATTAGCCCTAACAAATCGAATTAGGTGGCTAATCAATCTCCACTTGGGATGATATTCTTTGTAGTTAATTGGCATGATTGCTCAATGGCCTTTTGCGATTCCAGTTTGTTGGATTTGTGGTATCAATTTTCGGAATGATATACTTAACACTGGGCTTGAAGAAAACGAGAGATAGAAGCTCGCGGGTTCTTTTTTGACATTATTTATCAAACGAAATAATTGCGAAACTTCTTCAGGAGTTTCGGGCCTCAATTTTATTGAGGCCCCTTCTGCCCATTGGTCTAATTCAATTTTCATTTCTCAATTTGTTTTATCGCTTTCCACAAATCTCCAACCTCAATCAATAAACACTCCGGTCCTAGATTAATAGTGATTTGCAATATGTTAATGGTTGATTTTTTTAATTTCTTGTAATCCTTCTCCGGAAGCTTCTTCAGCAATTGAACTAATCGTTTATTAGCTTCCATTGGAGTTTCTTTAAAATATCCCGGGCGCTCCCGGGACGCGGATTAAATTGGGCCTTCTAGAATAGTCTTCATTGGCCTTGTGGAGAGGGCAGGAATCGAACCTGCACTAAAGGTTTCTTAAGTTTTATCCTTTAGCATCTGTCAGATATTTTTTACACCGTTTTACCGAGTGGTTTTGCATTCTGACTCTTTTGATGCCTTTTCAAACCAAATGGCGTCTACCAATTCCGCCACCTCTCCATAAAGCCGGTCTTTCCCGGCTGTCACCACTTTCAATCTTTCGCCTGTGGTTGGCATCATCGCGGTGGGTCGTCAATTGTAAGGCATCGCACTTTGGAGGTATTCAAACAACAGATATCAATTGAATGACTCTGCTGAGTTTAGAGCTGCCATTGGTACGCAAACAGCTCTCCCAACCCTAACCGCCTTACACTCGCTGATAGACCCTTTTCTGAGGGATAACAATAATTTGCTTTTCGTCCATCGGCATGAACGAATATTTCATTTCCATTAACTCAATTTTCAAATGTTCATAAGTCATTACCCTGGTATTTCGAGGGGAATTATCCTGAACAACATCTTCAACACGAACAAGTGTCAAGCCTTCGGCGGCTACATAACACACCCTGCCGGTGTTGGGATTTCTCCACATGATTTTATACTTACGCTCCCTTTTCATCACGTCCGATTAAGTCTAATAAATCATTGATGTATTCGCATTCTTTGCTGAATCGATCAGTCTTCTGAATCAAAGCCATTTCCAACAACTCCTTTCTCGATGCATCATCGACAACAACCTTGTATATTCTCTCACGCTGTTCACGGGTAGATTGCTTAATAAAATAACCCTGTATTAATTCATTCAATTTCCCAAGCGCCTGCTCATGTTCGATGCGTAATAGTTTCGCCAGTTCTGTAACGGTAAACCATTTTCCAATCATTAATTCATTGACCTTATCGGCAAGCGTTCTTCGCTCGTTATGAATTTTTAATTTTTGCTCCGGGGATAAGACTATTTTCATTCTATGACAGTTGTTTTTTCGATTCCTGAGTTGGGGTTATTCTCACAGGCAAATTCCCATAATTGATTTAGAATTTGTCTCTGCGATGAAAATGTACAGTGTTGTTCGCCCGGAAGAATATTCGCCAAATGCTTATAGCATCTTTGTATGAATATTGCAATCGTTTGAGTCTTACATGTGGCGATAATTTCAGTCTCGCGCAGCATTATTTCCAGACTTCTTAATTTACTGGCGCGATTTGCAGGGGTAGACCATAGCGAAGAATACTCGCTTAATTCTTTTTTGTGAAAAATATAATTGCGCAGCTTGGTTATAATATAGAGATGGCGTTCTTTCTCAATCCAATCCCAGGCACTTTCCGGATTCGGCAATACTTTTTCCTTCCGCTCCATTTTGCCCCCCTTCCATTCGTATTCAACCATCGCATTAACACTATGCGTTACAGGGTCTTCCTTAAATCGTAGCATCTGAAACATGATATCAGGCTTTAGATAATTTTTCGTGAGCTCCAACAAACTTGTCATAATACTTGATCGTTACCCCTGTAGCGATAGCAATGCTCTTATAAAGGGTACAGAGGTGAAATTTCTCCCATCCGGGCAAAAGACATAACACATTGCTTGACATTATCTCTTTCACTTCTTCCCTCACATCATCACCAAGCTTCATCTCTTCCACATCAACACCGTCGAACAGATCGTGAGGAATAGTTGCTTTTCCAAGATCAAGCATGGTAATCGCATCTTGACATTGTTTAAAAGTTTCAACAGGAATTTTAAAATCTCCTCTTGTTGGTCCGCTTATGTATATTTTCATTTCTCGAATTTTTAATGGAACCATGCAAATACATGGTTCCGGAAACTAAACACTGGCAGGTGTAGCTGTTAATGAATTAAGCTTACTTTTTCGACGAGACACTAAATCCTTCCTAACCTTCGCCTCACGGATCAATAGATCAATGATTCCGTGTCTGTCCCCGTACACACCATCGCGGACATACTTTACCATTCTCGCTGACACTTTCACACGCTTGGCAATTCGATGAATTGCCTCTTCGGTTAGGAAGGACTTGAGCATCTTAATTTCTGCTTTCGTTAATTTAGGGTTGCCCACTTCGATCTTTTTATTGTAAAATTTGCTCTTTCACAAAACTTTCCTTTAACTTTCACAAACCTAAAGGGTAAACCATAACAAATCGAAACTAATTATTGTTTGTTATCAACAAACAGAGTTAATTAAAAATTAGTTAGAAACTAATTATATGTCAGTAGTATACGTGGCAAAGAGTCAATCGAAGAAGAAATTATCAACACAGCACGAAGGCAAGTTGCTGAGTGCGCTCGTGGATTGGTCGGGTCTGACCAAGACAGAATTTTGTTCGAAAGTGGGAATTACAACAACCTGGCTTCTCGGTTTGAAGAAAAAAGCCGAAATCCCGGGCAAAAATAAGATGGCAATTTTTCACAAGCTTGGAATTCCGCTCGACTATTGGACCGGAGACTATAAGCTTCCCGCTCATCCGGGCGGGAATCCACTGGGCGAAACAGGCATGATCCTGAACGAACCGGTCGAAGAGCTCCGCCGTCTGCTTGAAGAAAAAGACAAAAAAATAATCGAACTGCAGAACGAGGTTATTCGCCTTCTCAAGCAATTAAAGTAATCTCTCCGCCTTAGACAATTCACCGTCCGAACCCTTCGGACACACTTACAACTTATTGAAAGACAATGGTTAAAGTAAAGGGAAATAATCCCTCTCTCTCCGCCAGAATCAATTGCCCGAAAGGGCAATTTTCATTTTAGCCCATTGCATCAATACCATTGAGTAGCAATCTTTTGGGTAAATAAACGGAAAACGGACTTATTAATTTCTCTTGGTCGGTTGCCAGACTCCCGACTTCACGCCCGTCGCATAATTGATGAATCCCCTGATCAGAGCCAGATTCATATAGGAAAAGTAAGAGACGAAACGGAGAAGCTTCATGTGAATATTCATCCGGCTGAATACAAAATCAATAAAAGGTGTTGCCAGCATGATCAGCTCAAGAATAAATAACACCAGGAAAAGCTTGTTTGTAAATGACAGGACTCCGAGCGATAAAACAGACAGCAATATGAGAAAAGGTGTAATCCATCGGAGAAACTTATGGCTGATAAAACAAAATCCGACCGGAGTAAATGGCTTAAACAAAAACTTTCTGAACACCATCAGATTCTGATAATTTCCTGCCGATATTCTTGCCTTCCGCTTGTATTCCTGCCTGATATCATTCGAAACATCTTCATAACAAATTGCATCAAGCCGGTTAACGCAGTGAAATCCTTTTTCCATGACTTTCATCGAAATATAAAAATCATCAACCAAAAATCCTTCCGGCACATCTTCAAACAACTCCTTGCGCAAAGCATAGCAGCCTCCAAACGGACCCATCATACATCCCCATAATTTTCCCTCTCTGTACTTGATCAGATTTTCCCTCTGTATGTAACTCTTCTCCTGAACTGATATACCATCTTTCCTGAGTCCGATATTTAAAATGTTCGAACCTACCAATCCCGTTTCCGGTTTTGAAAACTGTACCAGCAATTTTGAAAGCGTGTCTTTTTCAAAAAAAACATTCGCATCAGTCATAACTAAAATAGGATGTTGTGCTTTCGCTACCAGGTCATTTACAACTGCCGGCTTCCCCCTTCTCTGATCATAACAATGCAACTTAATATTCGGATACTTTAAGGATAGCTCTTCGACTATCTGATTCGTCCGGTCAGTTGAAGCATCGGATCCAACAATTACTTCGAGCATATCGGAAGGAAAATCACTTTTAACAATGGTTAACAATTTCTCTCCGATAACTGATTCTTCATTGAAAGCGGAAATAATTATGGAAACAGGCAGAATTTTGCCGTTGGTTTCAGGCTTAACAGGCCCTTGTCTCCCCGATAACCATGAAAGAATTGCCGGAAACAAAACATACGTATAAAAAATCACAAATGCCGATAAAATAAAAAGTGCGGCAAACAGGCTACTCATCAGTGTCATTGGATGCATCAAAAGTATGAAAAATGAACATATCAAGGGGAAAAGAATGACATAATACAGATATTACATTTTAATCTTAACTATATTCAGTTGGCCTTTTTTGTACATTTACAATTCAACTATTACACATGAACAAGGCTACCCTAACTTCCCTATTCCTTCTTCTCACAATGTTCAGTCAGGCTGCAGGGAATCTCTCCGCTCTTTTTTCGTACTGTTCATTTGATGTTCCAGGCTCTTCACCATACATTGAAACATATCTGCATATCATCGGCAACACCGTAAAATTTGTTCCTTCTGAAAATAACACAACCAAGGGCCAGATCGAAGTCCATTGGACAATTAAAAATGGCGATAGCATTGTTCACTTCGACAGTTATAATTTAAACAGTCCGCTTCATTCCTCTGCCGACACTATCTACCCTGATTTTATTGATCAGCAAAGAGTGAAACTTGCGGCAGGCGATTATGATATCGAACTCACAATTAAAGACAGAAATTCCGATACGAAACCAGTAAGCATAAAACAGGAAATCTCTGTCGGCTTCCCTCTCGATTCAGTCAGCATTTCCGATATTGAATTAATCGAATCATTTACAAAAACCACCGTACAAAATAAATCCACAAAAAGCGGATACGATATTGTTCCTTCTGTAAATGCTTTTTATCCAAAACAAAATACCTCACTTAAATTCTATGCCGAAGTATACAGAACCAATATCGTTCCTGCCGACGATTATCTTGTTCGATATTATATTTCCCGCTATGACAATAACCAGATCTTACCAATGTATGCTTTTAATATGCGACAAAAAGCTGCACCCACAAACGTAGTTCTTTCAGAAATTCCAATTGACAATCTGCAATCGGGAAATTACAATCTAAGTATCGAAGTAAGAAATAAGAAGAACGAACTTATTTCTATCAAACAAATCATGTTTCAAAGGAGCAATCCTCAAACAAAAAATCAGCTTACGAATGATGTTTCATTGACAGAAGTTAAAAACACTTTTGTATGGGGAATAAATGATCTGGATTCACTTACCTATTTAATCGACTGCTTACATCCAATAGCCTCCAACACCGAAATAGATGCAAGCGATCAGCTTATGCATTTGAAAGACATAACTCTCATGCAGAAGTTTTTATTTTATTTCTGGCAAAACAGAGATCCTCAAAATCCCGAAGGAGCATGGCTCACTTACATGAGAGAAGTTGATAAAGTAAATCAGTCTTATTCCGCTATGGGCAGAAAAGGTTATGCTACCGACCGTGGCCGGGTATATCTGCAGTATGGTCCGCCAAACACCGTTTCAAACGAAACCCAGGACCCTTCAGCCTATCCATATGAAATCTGGCATTATTACGAAGTGAAAGGCCAAAGAAATCGGAAATTTGTATTCTATGCTCAGGAACTGTCTACTAACGAATACAAACTTTTACACTCCGACGCTATAGGCGAGTTACAACAACCGCAATGGCAGGCAATGCTGCATGATCGCATTCCTACTCATAAAACCAAAAGCGGTGCAATCGGAATTGATCAGACAGAATCTGATGATTATTACGGAAGTCATTCGAAGGATAAGTTCAACAATCCGCGTTGACATTACTTCCCTGTAAATAAAACTTAGTATTAAATGTAAGACAATAGTCGACCAGCCTGAATTCAGTTCAAATGGCTTACTAGATGCCCGTGCAATTGTCTTTTTTTCAGTTTATCAATCCTTTTAAATACATTTTAGTCGAATAAAATTTACATTTGCACAAAAGAATCAGTGAACGAAATAGCGGTAGTAATTCTTAACTGGAATACACGACATTTTTTACAGCAATTTTTACCGGATGTCGTAAGGTATTCACCGGGAGCGGAAATTATTGTTGCCGATAATGCATCAACCGACGACTCAGTTGAATATGTTCGTTCCAATTTCCCCAATGTAAAACTGATCATCAACAAAACTAATGAAGGCTTTGCGGGGGGATATAATACTGCATTAAAGCAGGTCAAAGCGAAATATTTTATGCTGCTTAACAGTGATGTAAAAGTTACTGATAACTGGTTAAATCCGCTCAAGGAATTACTCGACGCCGATAACCATATCGCGGCGGTTCAGCCGAAAATTCTTTCTTTCCATAATCCTGAAATGTTTGAATATGCCGGAGCAGCAGGCGGCTATATCGACAAATTCGGATACCCTTTTTGCAGGGGACGAATTTTCAATTCACTCGAGAAAGACGAAAACCAGTACGACGACAATGTTCCTGTTTTCTGGGCCACCGGTGCCTGCCTTTTGATCAGGTCAAAAGTGTTCGAAGATCTGACCGGTTTCGATGTCAATTTTTTCGCACACATGGAGGAAATCGACCTTTGCTGGAGAATTAACAGGGCCGGACATTCCATTTATTATTGCGGTAAATCCGTCGTCTACCACGTCGGCGGTGGTACGCTTTCAAAGGGTAGTCCGCATAAAACTTTCTTAAATTTTCGTAATAATCTGCTGATGATTTATAAAAATACCCCTAAAAACAGCGTTTCCGGGCTGTTTTTGACCCGAATCATCCTCGATGCAGTGGCTTCCGTTAAGTTTCTTTTGACTGATAATTATCAGAATTTCAAAGCTGTCTGGAAAGCCCGTTCCGAATTTCATAAACTCAAAAGCCAGTATTCACGGCCTGTTCAGAAGGAAAAATCTTCAGATTCTGTCCTCGAAAAATTAATATATCCCCGCAGCATAGTGTGGGATTATTATCTTTGCAACAGAAGTAAATTTTCTGATTTACGGTGGATAAGTAACAGGAAACCAAAGCTATAAGCTCTAAGCAACTCTTTTTTGTCTATTCATTTGTAAGGAAAGAAACTGAATTTTAAAAACCTTAAGTTGAAGGTTGCTTATAAGCAGGAGGATAATCAAAATTACTCTTGCTAATATATTTTTATGGGTGTTGAAAGTGTAGATATTTTAATTCAGCGTGCACAAGTGCTGAGAAATCGCAATGTTGATCAGGCAATGGCTTTACTTGATGATGCATTGTCAATTGCTCAGCAAACCGATTACAAGTTGGGAATGGCGCAAATCATTCGCGACAAAGCTTCTTGTTATCTGATTCAGAATAATTTCAAAAGATCAATTACATCGTTCAACGAAGCAATTCAGTTTTTCCAATTGCTCGACGATAAAAACGGTCAGCTCGACTGCCTGAGTGAAATCAGCTCTATCTATTTCAAGATGGGCGATTTCCCTAGTGCATTAAATTACATTTTACAGAGTTTAAAAATTCATACCGATCTCGGAGACTCTGAAGGGATTGCAAACAACTATAACGAAGTCGGCAAAGTGTATGTTGTTCTTCAGGAATATCAGAATGCAATCGATCATTTCAAGAAAGCTCTGAAAATTTTTGAAGGCCTCAAGAATAAAAGCCAGATGATCAATTCATTTTTCCTTTTGGGAAATGCATACAACTGGCTCGACGATCACGATAAAGCATTGTATTATCTTTTACGTGCCTCTAATTCTCTTGAACATTTAGAAGGAGTTGACACGAAAGCAAAAACAATAGGAAGTCTTGCGATTTTATATACCAAACTGAAAGAATACGAAAAAGCTATTTCATATTTTAACGAAGCTCTTTCCATTACCAATGACGGCGGCTCCCC
>CAZAON010000393.1:0-4579 GCA_964486655.1 uncultured Flavobacteriales bacterium | reverse complement strand
GAAAGCGTTTCAAAGGCAATGATTGTCATATACAATCAGTCCGGTGTGGTTTTGAAAAGAGTCGTAATCGAAGAAAGGGGAGTGGGTAGTTTGCACGTATTCGCTGAAAAGCTTAGTAGCGGTATTTATACATATAGTCTTGTGGCCGACGGAATAACTATTGACAGTAAGCAGATGGTTTGTCAGAAATGATTTAAAATTGATAGAATTATACCATTCTCATTTTTTTTGAATTAATATTAACTATTCCGGTCTCTTTTATATTTTCATTCTGAAAACTATCGGATGAGAACGGTCCTAATTCGAATGAGAATGGTATAATTTATAAAATACAGGATCCTTGAATATTAATTTCGTCAGTATATTCGATAGCTAATTATTTCTGGCAATTCCCACAAACTCTTCCCCAAAAACCACCCCAAACTTCTTCGCCTTCTCCGGATTATAGACTCTCCTTCGAACAGATACAAGTTCTGGCTTCAGTCCGGCTGACGTTTTTGTCTTTAAAAATAAAACGGCCTGTAATCCCGCCTGGTATCCCCATTGGTACATATCGGCTCCGAATGCGGCAAGTGCTCCCCGTTTAACCAATCCTTCCTCACTCGTGAAAACAGGAACATTGGCATCATCACAAATTTTCACAAGTAATTCCATGGATGAGAATACAACATTATCAGGCAGTGCAAAAAACGCATCGATTTTATTGCTTAATAGTGATTGCATAACCAGTTGTGCCTCATTCGAATTGTTCACCGGCATTTTAATTAATTTAAGTCCGGCCGCACCACAGGCTTTTTCAATCTGGTATAAAGCGTTCACCGACTGCGGCTCACTCTGATTGAAAATGGTACCAATCGTTTTTGCATTTGGTAAAACCTGTTTAATCAACATGAGTGATGTGTCGATGTAATGAAGTGTTTCATACACTCCGAATAAATTTGAAGGTGACTTTCCGTCTTTATCATTGAGGCCGGATAAGGCAGGATCGGGCGACACCATCATGAAGACCGGAATGTCTTTCGTATTCTGAACAGCGGCGATTGTTGAAAGTGTAGGATTCGTTGCAATCAGATCTACTTTCTCCGAAGCGAAATAATCACATGCCTGTACTAAAGCTGTCTGATCTCCCTGCGCATTTCGATAGATCACCTCTATGTTTTTACTTTCCTCACTGAAACCATTATTCTTCAATGCCTCAAAGAAACCCTTCTTTGCCTGAGCCAGTGTTTCATCATTCAGAAAGTCAAGGAACCCTATGACAGGTACATTTTTCTTTGGTGCAGAGCAGGAGAGGATGATAATTGACAGGAATAAAAACGAAAGTTTTTTTAACATGAGAAATCTGGTTGTAATTTTTTTCCGGGAGATTGAAATATGTAAGTTGTATAGGATAAATGTAATACGTGATTTTTGTTTCAGTTTCAGTTTGTATGCATGTGCGAGTTAAACCCGAAACCCGTAACCCGTAACCCGTAACCCGTAACCCGAAACGCGAAGCACTACCAGCTTCCGCCGGCTCCACCACCCCCCGAACCACCACCACCAAATCCACCAAACCCTCCGCCTCCGCCACCAAATCCACCGCCACTTCCTCCTGAAAAACCTCCCCACGATCCGCGTGATCTGCTCGAAGCTGCATTCAGCAATGCCCATGCAGCCCAGAAGGCGAGATTATTTCTTCGAGCATATCGGCTGACTCTGCCAATGCGTGAAATGATAATGATGAAGATGATGAATAGAAACATCAGGAAGGGAAAAAGCACCGGCTTTTCCTTGCTTTTTTTCATGTATGAGTCAGCCGTAAATTCGCCCGAAACGATTTTCATGATCGTCGTTGTGCTCGCATCAATTCCGCCATAATAATCACCCGATCTGAAAGCGGGAACAATGTCTGTCTCAATAATTCTTCTGCACAATGCATCCGGTAAAACTCCTTCAACTCCGAATCCCGTCGTTATCCAAACTTTGCGGTCACCCAATGCAATCAACATCAAAATACCGTTGTTCTTTTTGGACTGACCGATTTTCCACTGATTAAAAAGCTGAACGGAGTAGTCGGCTATTTCATATGCACCGGTTGATTGCATTATTACGACAGCAATTTGTGTGGAAGTTGAGTCGTCAAATGCAACTAATTTTCGTTCCAGGGCGCCAAGCTGTTCTTCAGATAATGTCCGGCTGTAATCGTTAACTAAGGTATTGGGTCTTGGCGGGAATTCCTGGGCACCTGCAAAAGATGTACAAAGAAGAAAAAGAAATAAAATGTACTTCGCTTTTCCCATCAATTAAAATATCTTTTTCTTTCCGAAAACAATGTCATTTGGCAATTCATTCTTATCATCTTTATGATACGGAAAAAATTCTTTCAGCGCATTTCCCGTCATCTCAATTCCATTCATTAATCCCGTTAGAAAATCTCCCGCTGTAAAATGATGCTGCATTTCCAGCTTAATGTCATGCCAGAAATCCTTCTTTACTTTTGAATGAATTCCGCTATCACCGATTATTGCGAAATGATGTGAGTCCATTGCCAGATAAATAAGCACACCGTTCCGCTCTTTTGTTTTATGCATGCCAAGTTCATTGAAGATAAAAGCAGCCCTGTCGAGAACATTCTGCCTGCAATCATCCTCAATAAAGAGTCTGATTTCACCGGAAGTATTTTTCTCAGCAGCAGCAATAGCAGCTTTTATCTGCATTTGCTCCTCATCTGTTAATCTGTCGGAGCCTGCCATTAGAACTTAACTGTAGGTGCGTTTTCACTTCCTTTGTCAGCTTCGAAATATGGACGAGGCTGGAAACCTAACAATCCCGCATATAACACACGCGGAAATGAGTTCCTTGAACTGTTATAGGCACGGGCCGCCTCATTAAATTGTCTGCGTGACTCATTAATCCTGTTTTCTGTGCCTTCAAGTTGTGACTGTAATTCTTTGAAGCTTTCTGTCGCGCGTAATTGCGGATAAGCTTCAGCAACTGCAAGCAATCTGCTCAGAGCACCGCCAACCTGGTTTTGTGCCTGTTGGAATTCCTGAAGTTTTTCAGGTGTCATATTGTTTGGATCAATTCTGATACTTGTCGCTTTTGATCTCGCATCCATAACTGCAGTCAGAGTTGATTTTTCAAATTCAGCAACTCCTTTTACTGTATTAACCAGATTCGGAATCAGGTCGGCACGACGCTGATACTGGGCTTCAACATTTGCCCAGGCTGTATTCACACTTTCGCGTGATCCAACCAATCCGTTGTAAGAACCGATCAGAAACAGAATTATTACTCCAAGGATAATCCAAATGGCATATTTTTTCATAGTGTTGTTTATTATTAGTAGATATTTGACGATTTAAATGCAAAAGTATTTTTATTCTGCCATTAATTCACGTAAAACTTTTTCCAGCTCGGCAGGCCTTTGAGTGCCAATACGGTAGGGATCGCCGCTTTTTTGGGTAATCTCTACAGAATCAGCTCCTCCGGTGTAAAAACGAATCAACCCTTTGATATGAAGATTAAAAACCGGGTTGTTAAAATGATAATCGCTGTATTTCTTTCGTTCTATTTTGATAATGTCTTTTAAATCGATGTTCACTTTTCGCGAAGTCCAGAGTCCGTCAAGTTCTATGTGATTTTTGAACACGCGGATTTTCATGTGCAGCACGAAAAGCAGTAAAATGCTAATGACGATTATGATAATTCCGAGCAGGAAGAACAGGTCTCCGTTATGACCGTTGTGAACTTTCCACCAGTAAAGCACAAAGCAGAACAATGCAAGCGACAGACGACGGGCCATGCTCGATGAGTTATATCCGATGTATTGCTTCTCTTCGTATAGTGGTTGTTCGCTCATTTATTTTATTTCAATGTTCAGGATGTTTGTCGTCTCTCCGGTGACTTTAAAACGGTCGTCAATACGATGCCCTAATATACATACAATGTCGGAACCTGACAAAAGTAAAAAAGTGTTTTCTTTTTCGAACAGGTTTATTTTCTGATCGATAAAATAGTCGCTGACCTTTTTCCGTCCGGTCATGCCAAGCGGATAAAAGTAATCACCCTGCTTCCAGGGCCTGATAGTAAGGGGCAGAGCGATTTTACCCGCATCTATTTCCTGCGACCTGCTTTGTTTCCCTTCGAATTGCTTTACGGTTTTATAAGAAAAAATAACTTTCTTTTCACCTGCCGGGACTTCGGCCGGAATTGCCGTTACGGTGGCTTCCCGGTTAATTTTCTCCTGAATCGGCCGGAGGATTAAGTGTTCCCTGTCGCGAAGTAATTCCAGTTTTTTACTGGTGAAAATTCCACCCGGCTCTTCGTTCTCTAATACCTGTTTACTGTCAATGTCAGTGACTCCAAAGGAGTAGAGGAGGAAGGATAAAAATTGAACGGGGTCTTTTTCCTCCCTGATTGCCCGGAGGGAAAGGAATATTTCTCCATTTGCGCCTGTCCGGCTGTTTTTCTCTTTCCAGACTTCTATCGAACGCATGGCAAATTCATTCAGAAAGGAAATGTTGGAAAAAACCGTTGTAAATTTTTTATCAAATTCAGGTATCAGCGTCGAAAGTACGGGCATGAGATGATGCCT
>CAZAON010000392.1:0-15771 GCA_964486655.1 uncultured Flavobacteriales bacterium | reverse complement strand
AAGACAGTCTTGGCCGCATTCCTTTCCGCCAGGTAACTCCTGAAGAAAGTGCTGAAAGACGTAACTACACCAAGTCAGACAATATCAACTACCTCGATGCCGATGAGCCTGATTATATTAAATATGATTACGGTATGACTTCCCTGATCAATGACAAGGCCCGTGTGTATAAAGGTGGTTCATGGAAAGACCGTGCATACTGGATGTCTCCGGGTGCCCGTCGCTTCATCGATGAAAATCAGAGTACCGATGATATCGGATTCAGATGCGCAATGGTTCGCGTAGGTAGTCCGGTTGGATTAGGTTCCAAACCGAAGACTAAATAATACGGAATAAAATATTCGAAGAGGCTGTCTCAATAGAGGCAGCCTTTTTTTTTATGTCTGACTTTTCTTCGCCTATGTTCTTTTTTAATAATGCACATACATTTTAAACACACTGTATGCAACCATGAATGTTTTTGGAACGGACTAATCCGGAAGATAAATAAAGATGATTTTGTCCGGGCCGGTAAAACTCTTTCTTCCTGATTTTCGCTAAGCCGGATTTGTATTTTTCCGGAAGATAAAATAAACAGGAACTCCTGTGAGAATAATAACCAGTCCGTATAAACTAAAACTGCTTTGATAAATAAGCATATTCAAAGCTACCAGAGAAGCGAGGATAATATAAATGGCAGGTATCCACGGGTAACCGAAAGCTTTGTAAGGTCTTTCCATATCAGGTCGTTTTACTCTGAGTACAAACAGTCCGGATATAGTCAGAATATAAAATAACATTACGGCAAACATTATATAATTCAGCAGATCGCCATACGTGCCGGAAAAACACAACAAGACTGACCAGATGCATTGCATGGTAAGTGAATTGGATGGCACATTATTCTTATTCAGTTTAGCCGCCTGTTTTAAAAACATTTTGTCTTTTGCCATTGCATAGTATACACGCGCCGCAGTGAAAATACATCCATTGAGACATCCAAATGTGGAAATCATGATCATCGCGGCCATGAAGAATTTTCCTTTTGTGCCTAATATCGTTTCCATTAGTAACGTAGCCACTCTGTCGTTTTCGGCATGTTTAATTTGTTCAATTGGCAGAACATATATATAGGCCACATTCGCTAAAAGATATAACAGAATCACAATTGATGTGCCCATGAAAAGTGAGAGAGGAAGATTACGTTGCGGATTTTTCACCTCACCTGCAGTGAAGGTGATGTTATTCCACGCATCAGCGGAAAATAATGATCCTGTCATAGCCGCGCCAAACACTCCTATGGTAGTAAGTGTGATGACACTCGGGAATGCAGGACTGAAATTATCCACACTTCCCAGTCCGTTTAATCCGAAATACAATCCGAGTATGATCAGTAGTAACAATGCAGCTACTTTCGACACTGTGAAAATGTTTTGCATCAGCGCCCCGGCCTTGACATCTCTGAAATTGTAAAGACTTAAAAAGATGATCAGGGAAACCGCCAGCAACTGCTGACTGCTGATTGAAATAAAACCTAATTCAATCAGATGATTGCTTGCGGAGATAGAAGGGAAAAATACACCTGTAAATTTCGCAAACGCTACGGCAACAGCGGCAATTGTTCCGGTCTGAATTACGGCGAATAAAGTCCATCCATATAGAAAGCCATAGAGCGGTCCAAAGGCCTCTTTGATATAGACATATTGACCACCCGCTTTTGGCATGGCGGCCGATAGTTCTCCATAACTTAAGGCGCCAAAAATCGTGATGATACCGGTTACAACCCAGGCCAGCAATAACATCCCGGGAGTTTCTACCTGTCTTGAGATTTCAGCCGATACGATAAATATTCCTGAACCTATCATTGACCCGATAATTATTGCGGTAGAGTCAAATAAGGATAATTTTTTTTCCGGTTGATTCATATATAGCTGTAATCTGGTTATGTCAAATTAAAACAATAAAAATTGAATAAATACAATCAAAAACATTTTGAAAGGTTAATTTGTTAACGAGTTCAGTTCCGAAAAGATTAAACATAATTCCTACTTTAGCGAAATGACAAGGAGTGAATTATTCAGTCAGATTCAAAGAAAGAAATCTTTTCTTTGTGTAGGCCTCGATACCGATATAAACAAAATTCCTGATCACCTGAGAGATGCAGATGATCCGGTTTTTGAATTCAACAGGCAGATTATCGATGCTACCTCCGATTATTGCATTGCCTACAAACCCAATCTTGCTTTTTATGAGTCGCTGGGTCCGGCCGGACTAATAAGCCTCCAAAAGACCGTAGAGTACATTCCTAAAGATATCTTCACCATAGCTGATGCAAAGCGAGGTGATATCGGAAATACATCTGAAATGTACGCTAAAACATTTTTTGATTATTATGATTTCGATTCGATTACAGTTGCACCGTATATGGGAAAGGATTCAGTTACTCCTTTCCTGAATTTCAGGAATAAATGGACGATACTTTTGGCTTTAACAAGTAATTCCGGTTCAGCTGATTTTCAGTTATCGGATGTTTCTTCTCCTGAAGGCAGTATTAAATTGTACGAAAGGGTTATCAAAACTTCGCAAACCTGGGGTAGTCCGGATCAGTTGATGTATGTAATCGGAGCAACGCATCCCGGGTTGTTTAAAGAGCTTCGGAAAATCGCACCCGAACATTTTTTTCTCGTTCCCGGAGTAGGCGCACAGGGCGGAAGTCTGAATGAGATCTGTCAACATGGAATGAATGCTCAGTGCGGATTGATAGTAAACTCCTCAAGGCAGATAATTTATGCTTCTTCGAAAGAAGATTTTGCTGATAAAGCGCAGGAAGCCGCACGGGAAATGCAAACTGAAATGGAGCAGATATTGGATAATAGAGGTTCCCTTCAATAATAATTCGGGCTCAACTAATTGAATTTTGTCGGCTGTCAATTGTAAAATTTATTCTTAACACCAAACCTTACTGTCAGAGCCTGGAATAATTCCTGAATTTAATTCTGCTCACTTTCCCTATTATATTGGATGTTTTTTGAAAACTCTGTCAGTTACTTTGCGGGTATTGATTTGTAGTTGAGTTCCGGAAAAATTTTTAGTAATTAATTTTTTCAGATCTGACTTTATCATTAATCTACAATAACAATATTTATGACAGAGTCATTCCTTCATTATTTGTGGCAGAATCAATTTTTTGACGCGCAAAGTTTCGTGACGAATGAAGGAATTCATGTCGAAGTTCTAATGCCGGGAAATTATAATACCGGGGCCGGACCGGATTTTTTTAATGCCAGAGTCAGAATTGATGAGACTTTATGGGCCGGAAATGTAGAGATACATATTAATTCTTCTGACTGGCAAAAACATAATCATCATACCGATCCTGCTTATGACAGTTGCATTTTACATGTCGTTTATAATAACGATGGTGATACCTGCAGAATGAATGGAAGTTTAATTCCGACAATCGAGTTAGCCGGACACTTTCCTCAACATTTGTGGGAAAATTATTTACAGTTAATTGGTACGCAATCCTGGATAGCCTGTGAGCCTCATCTGAATGAAATTAATGAAGTCGTCTGGAAAAGGACGATTGAAGAGGTCATAATAGACCGGATGGAATCACGATGCCAAAACATTTTGATTGCCATAAAGGGTAACAGGGATGACTGGCAGGAAACATTTTATCAGCATCTGGCCAGAAATTTTGGATTTCAGATAAATGCAGTACCCTTTGAAATGCTGGCCAGAAGTCTGCCCGGAAAAATATTGTTAAAAGAACGAACCCAATTATCACGTATTGAATCCCTGCTTTTTGGTCAGGCCGGTATGCTGAAAAACAGTTTTACTGATGAGTATAGCATTCAGCTTTTCGAAGAGTACGGTTATTTGAAAAATAAATATTCATTAAAAGCGATACCATTTTCTTCATGGAAGTTTATGAGACTTCGGCCGGTGAATTTTCCGACGATTCGTATCGCTCAGCTGGCGGCATTACTTTACAATTCGCCTGTATTTTTCAGTAATGTGGTAAGTGCAGAAAGTCTTGAAGATATTTTGGAAATGTTCAATGTGTCAACTTCCGTTTATTGGAATACACACTATCAATTTGATAAATTATCTGCCCCGAAAATCAAAAATCTGGGCCGGGATTCCATTTACAATATACTTATTAATACCTGTATTCCGTTTATTTACTCATGGGGTAAATTTTCGGGTGACAAAGTTGTTTCAAACAGGGCGATGGATATGTTAATGGCCATTCCGGCCGAAGAAAATCATGTTATTGAAAAATGGAGGGAGTTAGGCCTGAAAGTTCATAACGCGGTTGATAGTCAGTCTTTAATACAGCTAAAGAACTTGCACTGCGCAGAAAAAAAATGTTTAACTTGCAACATTGGAAAGGTACTTATTACAAAACTCCCGCAATAATGATTTATACAGTAAAAGATTTCTTTGAACGGCAGGCATTCGGTGTTTGCAGTTGGTTAGGTGATCTTTTCCATATGCGGACTTCTGTTATTCGCCTGTTTTTTATTTACGCTACGTTTCTGACTGTTGGTTCCCCGTTGATAATTTATATGATTCTCGCGTTTTGGTTAAAGATGAAGAATTACATTCACACCCGGAGAACTTCGGTTTGGGACCTATAGAATACCGGTTCTCTCAATGATGAAAAACGGAAGAAATACTTTATCTATTAATTTTCAGTATTTCAAAAAGCTTTACATCGCCATTTTTCTAATTTTTATTGTTGTTGCGATTGGTGTTGCGGGATTTTGTTTTATTGAGGATTACTCTCTTCTTGATTCGTTTTTTATGACGGTAATTACCATAGCTACTGTTGGCTATGAAGAAGTCCATCGGCTCGACGATGCGGGAAAAATATTTACATCATTTCTTATTATTTTTAGTATTGGTACTTTTGCATATGCCATTTCGGTAATAACCCGTTATGTTATTGAAGGTGAATTTCAAACTTATTTTAGACATTATCAGGTGAATAAAGAAATACAAAAACTAAAGGGTCACGTAATTGTATGTGGCTATGGTCGTAATGGCAGACAGGCATGTGAACAATTGCGTTCGGGAAACGAAAAATTCGTTGCAGTCGAAAATGATCCGTCAATCATAGAATTTTTGCGTCAGGAGGGAGATATTTTGTTTATCGAAGGAGATGCGACACATGATGACATACTCGCTGAAGCCGGATTAGAACATGCAAAGGCATTAATCACTGCATTGCCCGACGATGCTTCAAATGTTTTTGTCGTGCTAACGGCAAGGGATAAGAATCCGAAACTCAAAATTATCAGCCGTGCCTCTGATGACACCTCGGAGCATAAACTGAAGCGAGCGGGAGCGGATAATGTTATCATGCCCGATAAAATTGGCGGCACTCATATGGCCGCACTTGTCACAAAACCCGATGTATTGGAATTTATTGACCATATTACCGGTCGTATTAATATTCGTCTCGAAGAAATTCTTTTCAGTAGTCTGCCTGAAACAATGCGTAATAAATCTATTCGTGAACTGGAGATTCGGAATAAAACCGGCGCGAATATTATCGGATTTAAAACTGCCGGTGGTGAATATGTTATTAATCCGCCACCCGATACCGTTATGATGCCCGATGCAAAACTTTTCGTACTTGGCACGCAGGAGCAGGTATCGCGATTCAAGGAAATCTTAAAATAAGAATTAGAAACATTTATTTGTTTCCAATCAGATAAAAAAAAGAGGGGTAAAATTCACCCCTCTTCTAATCACCACACACACTACTTATTATTGAACCAGTAAACGATTGCTGACTGAAGTATTATTGGATTTCAAATTCACCATGTAAATTCCTTTTGATAATCCGCTTGTATTAATTGAGTAATCCATTTCTCCGGCAGGAATTGTCTCATTGATCACTTCTGCTCCCAGATAATTTGTGACTGACAGAGTTACTTTATCTTCTGTCATTTTCGCGAAACGGATATTTGTTATTTCGCCGGCCGGATTAGGGAAAATTCCGAAGTTGCAGGTATTATTTTCCTCAATGCCTGTTACGTTATTAAACGTTACAACAGTACCATCTGCTAAGACACCAATAAGAGTAAATGCCGGTCCGTTTTGATTCGCAGCCGGATTGAGAAATCCGGATGCAAGAATTGTTGCGGATGAACCTGCCAAAGCTGAAACATTCACGTCATAGGAAGCAACAATAATCGAGTTATCATTTCCCGGAGTGATGTCAACAATGTAAGATGCCGGTGGAACATTCAGATATGGAGTTATTGCAGAGTACGGAGCATTGTCCACAAGAATTGTTGGTCCGGTTAAGACATCAACTGTTGGCGCGTCTGACGATCCGTGAACAACACGAAAATCAACTTCTCCTGCGTTAAGAGACGCTTCTCTCATTGAGTCCTGTAAAAACAAAGTAAAAGCTGTTGGGACTGCATCCGGATTTGGAGCGAACATCATAGGATCGAGTACACCATTTGCGATTGCCACATAGGATCCGCCGTTCATCAGGTTTACTTCGAAATTTTTAATCGTATCAGCTACGCTCATGCTGTTTCCGGCTGCTACACCTATGTTTAGAAGTGAATCGGCCGGAACTGAAATGTAAGGAGTGGCTTGTCTGAATCCGAAATCATTCAGAAGCAGTATTCCATTCACATAAATATCTACTGTTGAAGCTGCAGGGTCGGCTGCATTGTGAATGACCTGTAAGCGTGCCTGGCTTGTTGCTGGAAGTTCTACTACCATTCCGTTTGCAAGAGCCGCGAATAGTCCGAACGCTGCACCGTTTTGATTTAATGAAGGTGAAAGAAAACCGGAAGCAAAAACTACCGCACTGCTGTCACCCAACGTTGATAAGTCGGCGACGAAAGAAGCTACTATTGGAGATCCGGCAGCCGGAGTAATATCTAAAATATATGAGGCAGCCGGAACAGTGATATAAGCTGTAATGTCGCTGTATGATGCATCCTGAACCAATGTTGCAACATTTCTCGCTATGATATCTACAGATGGTGCATCCGAAGAACCATGAACTGCAATCAGATCAATATTACCTGCGTTTGCAGCCATGTTTCTGATACCATCTTTCAGGAAGAGTGTAAATCCGGTCGGACGGGAATCCGGATTCGGAGCGAACATCATTGGATCAAGTACTCCGTTTGCTATTGCAACATATCTTTCGCCCGAAGTAAATACTACATCAAAATTAACTAAGGTGTCTGCTGCCGAGGCACTGTTTCCCGGCGCTACTCCGATACTCACCGGTACACCGGCAGGAACCTGGATAAAAGGGGTGGCGGTTCTGAAGGCAAAATCATCTAATGCAATTGTGCCGTTTACATAAACATCGACTGTATCAGCAGACGGATCTGCCGCATTGTGAATAACCTGTAGCTCCGCTGTCTGAGCTTTTGTCCCTGTTGTAAGCCCAAGACTCACAAATAGAAGGAGTGAAGATAGTAGGGGTTTCGTTTTCATTTTTGGTTAGCTTTATATTGTTTGTTTAATTATTTATGTGTAAAACTAAACAAAATAATTCCGATAATGTTTAATAAAAAATTAAATAAGTTAAACATAATATCTATGTAATTGATTTTCAGCCATAATAATTTCAAAAATGATCCTATAAAAAGTTGAAAAAGCCATCTGAAGTGAAAAAGTTACTGTTTAATTTATACTCCGTTAAGTTAAACAGTGATAATTAGTAAACCTTAGTAGCAAATGGTTTGTTTATTTTTACCTCCGATAATTCATAGAATGAAAGAGAACATCAAAACAATACTTGTTACAGGATCTAACGGATTGCTGGGGCAAAAGATCATATATGCCCTTCGGAATCGTGAAGGAGTAAGGTGTATCAGTACATCGCGCGGACCAAACCGGATGAAGGCAAAAGACGGTTATACATATGAAACGCTTGAACTGACTGACCAGCCGGCGATCCTTGAAATTTTTGCTAAATATTCTCCTGATGTTGTCATCAATACCGCTGCAATGACCAATGTTGATGCTTGCGAATTGAACAAGGAGGAGGCCTACAAGATGAATGTAATCACTACCGGTTATTTAATTGATGCATGTGAAAAACATAATTCCCACCTCATTCATCTTTCTACTGATTTTGTTTTTAACGGAAACAATGGTCCTTATGTAGAAACAGACATTCCTGATCCGCTCAGCTATTATGCGCAAACAAAACTCGAAGCGGAAAAACTAATATTAAGCAGTACTCTTAAATCAGCTATTATTCGAACGATCATCATTTACGGAGTCGTTGATGACAACAGTCGGTCTAATGTTGTTCTTTGGGCATATAATTCATTGAAAAACGGCAAGACAATCACTGCAATTAATGATCAGTTTCGCTCACCGACTCTTGCAGAGGATCTGGCTTCTGCATGCATAAACGCCGCTATGAAAAATGCGACAGGAATCTTTCATGTTTCCGGTCGTGAAGTAATGAACATACTTGACATCGTTAAGATCACTGCTGAGTTTTTCAATTTAGATCAGTCGTTAATACGGCCTGTAACTTCGGAAGAACTAAAGCAACCTGCCAAACGTCCCCCCGTTACCGGATTCATAATTACAAAGGCTATCGAAGAACTTGATTTTCGTCCGCACTCTTTTCTTGAAGGATTATCTCAAGTAAAAAACCAGCTTATTTTGGTTGCAGAAGGGAAATAGTCCCCGTTATTTTGAGGTGTATATCATCTCATGAAACGAAAAAAAATAAAGACAGGCTGGCTTGAGTATTTTAATTTCTCAACCAGGGAAAGAAGAGGAGCAATATTTCTATCCTTCATCATTCTCATTCAGATTATTTTTCTTTCCTGGTTTCGAAATCGTGATTCTCATATTTCTCCACCTGATCCCAAACTGGCTAAGGCTATGTTTGAATTGAATCTTGAGCAAAGAAAAATTTTTGCGGATACTATTGTAGAAAACCATAAATCATTTCATCCCGTAAATTTCGATCCGAATAAGATTGACACCTCAATTGCATTGGCTGCCGGATTAACCTCTAAACAAACGAATGTTATTCTGAATTATCTTTCTAAGGGAGGAGTATTCAGAACAAAAAAGGATTTTAGAAAGATGTATTGTATTACTGAAGCACAATTTAAACGTCTTGAACCTTTTATCCTTTTACCTGATAGCGTAACCGGTTCCATTACAAAGAAGGTTGAAAGAAAGTCGGTACAAGTCGATATAGGAAAAGCAGACTCTGTTTTACTTATGCAGCTGCGTGGCATCGGTCTGGTCTTCGCGTCACGAATAATTAAATACAGGGAATTGCTGGGCGGATTTACTTCAACAGGCCAATTGCTTGAAGTATACGGAATGAAAGATTCACTTTTCAATGCTTTGTCGCCGTTTATTTACCTTAGTGACACTGTTCCATTTCGTTTTATTCATCTTAACACAGATTCTGTATCGGTTCTGGCAGCTCATCCATATGTCCGCCGCAAACTGGCCGGAATCATCATTGCATACAGAAAACAGCACCCATTTACTTCCGTACAAGACATCGCGGCAATGCCTTTGGTAACTGATGAAATGTTCCGTAAACTTGCGCCATACTTAAAGTCCGATTAATTTATTAGAATGTCCGAAACTCATACTGCCGTAAACGCTGAATTAAATTTGCCGCTCAATTTTGCGGAAACTGATAATCAGAAAATGATTGCCGAATCGGTAAGACGATTTGCTGAAACACATATTCGTCCTCATATCATGGAATGGGATGAGTCTCAAAAGTTTCCGGTCGATTTATTCAGAAAGATGGGAGAGACCGGATTAATGGGAATACTTGTCCCAACGGAATATCAGGGATCCGGATTGGGTTATTTCGAATATGTGACCGCAATAGTAGAGGTAGCAAGGGTTTGCGGATCTATCGGCCTTTCTATGGCTGCACATAATTCACTTTGTACGGGCCATATTTTGCAATTCGGGAATGAAGAGCAAAAGAAAAAGTATTTACCAAAACTTGCAACGGGCCAGTGGATTGGAGCATGGGGGCTTACGGAAGCGAATACAGGAAGTGATGCGATGCGAATGCAATGTGTTGCAAAGCAGGATGGAGATTACTGGGTGCTGAATGGGAATAAGAACTGGATTACCCACGGTTTAAGTGGAGAAGTCGCTGTTGTGTTGGCAAGGACAGGTGAACTTCTGGATTCGAACGGAATCACAGCTTTTATTGTTGAAAGAGGAACAAAAGGCTTCAGTGGAGGCAAAAAAGAAAATAAACTGGGGATGCGTGCCTCAGAAACGGCAGAGTTGATCTTCCAGGATTGCAGAATCCATAAAAGTCAGGTTTTAGGGCAGGTGGGAGATGGATTCAGGCAGGCTATGAAAATACTGGACGGCGGTCGTATTTCGATTGCAGCTTTAGGACTGGGTATTGCAAAAGGCGCGTTTGATGCAGCCCTCAAATATTCAAAGGAAAGACAGCAATTTGGTAAACCAATTTGCGAATTTCAGGCAATTGCCTTCAAATTGGCCGATATGGCGACTAAAATTGAAGCTGCCGAGTTACTCATTTTGCAGGCTGCCGACTTAAAGAACAAACATAAGAAAGTGACTAAGGAAAGTGCTTTTGCCAAGTATTATTCATCTGAAATTTGTGTCCAGGTTGCAACAGACGCTGTTCAGATCTTTGGCGGATATGGCTATACGAAAGACTTTCCGGTCGAGAAATTTTACAGGGATTCAAAACTTTGCACTATCGGAGAAGGCACAAGTGAGATCCAGAAACTGGTTATTTCAAGAGAAATATTGAAATAAATCTATTGTACTAAGTACGAAGCGCCATGCATAAAGCATGGATTTCCATGATTTTAAGAGGTTTCTCGCTCAATTCTGCCTTTTTGAATCATATTTCCCGGTACTCTGAACTCTGTATTCTGTATTCTGTATTCTATACTCCGTACTCCGTACTTTGTACTCTATACTAAATACTTCATACTTCCTACCGACAAAAATTTGGAAATTAGAAACAAATACCTATTTTTGCGGCCCTAAACAATTTATATACAATGATCATTGTTCCAATCAAGGAAAACGAGTCAATCGACAAAGCTTTAAAGAAGTTTAAGAAGAAATTTGAGCGTACAGGTGTTGTTCGTGAATTACGCCGTCGTCAAACCTTCGAAAAACCATCGGTTGAACGCCGTCAGGAAATCATTCACGCCAAATACCGTGATATGATGAAGCGCGACGCTATTCTTTAAATTACGAAATCATTCGATAATTCTTTATCTTTACTATCGTTGTAATAAAGCAATGTTAGTAAATCTAAAAGAACTCAACGGAAGAGAAGTTAAGTTTTAGGACTTACTTCTCTTTTTTTTATGCATGGACATCAATAGTTTCATTCAGTATATCAAATTCGAAAAGAGATTTTCAATTCATACTGTTCTGGCATATGAGAATGACCTGAAACAGTTTTTTGAATTCATAAAAAATCTATACGAAACCGAAAATCCGGACGAGATTACTCATCCGATGGTAAGATCATGGATCGTTGATCTGATGGACAAAGAAATTAGTCCGCGCTCTGTCAACCGTAAACTGACAACACTCAAAACATTTTATAAATTCCTTCTCCGGCATCAGGCCGTAAAATCAAATCCGATGTTGAAAGTTATTTCACCCAAAACATCGAAACGGTTACCGGTATTTGTTGATGAAGGGAAAATGAGTTTATTGTTTTCTGATGTTGATTTCGGCGAAGGCTTTGAAGCAAAGCGAGACCGATTAATGCTTGAAGTGCTTTATGCTACAGGGATGCGATTATCTGAATTGATTGGACTGACAGATAATAGCATTGATATTCACCACAATCATCTCAAAGTACTTGGAAAAAGAAACAAAGAGAGAATAATCCCGTTTACTAATAAACTGACAATGCTGATAAAGGATTATCTGGAAGAACGAAAAAGCATTTCTGCGAATTCAAATTCTTTTTTCGTAACCGATTCAGGTAAAAAATTATATCCGAAATTTGTGTACAGGATTGTTACTAAAAGACTTGGAAGTGTTACAACCCTAGACAAGAAAAGTCCGCATGTACTCCGTCACACTTTCGCAACTCATATGTTGAATAACGGAGCAGACATTAACAGTGTGAAAGAAATACTCGGGCATGCAAACTTAAGTGCTACCCAGGTTTATACTCATAATACAATTGAAAAACTAAAACAAGTATACAAACAAGCTCATCCACGAGCGTAAATTTTTCAGGAGAATTTTATATGAAAATCAGAATTCAATCAATCCACTTCAACGCAGATTCTAAACTTCTGCAGTTCATTCAGGAAAAAGTTGACAAACTTATCCATTTCTACGACAATATCATTGGAGGAGAAGTCGTTTTAAAGCTCGACAAAGCTTCTGATAACAAGAATAAGATTGTACAGATTATGATCCAGATTCCGGGTAACGACCTACTGTCTAAGGAACAATGTCGTACCTTTGAAGAAGCGACAGATTTATGCGTAGAATCTCTTACCAGACAAATTAAAAAACACAAGGAAAAAGTACGCGGAGTCTGATCTTCCCCGACCTCCTAAGTGTAAGAATCTGTTTGTTATTGGCCGAACATAAGCATCGCCGGGTCGTTATTGGATAATAGTACATGAAATCACAAGCAACAGTAATCTGTTTAGTATTGCTATTCTTATCCTCTTTCGGTCAGGATCTGAAGCAACAGCTTGTGAAAAAAACCATCGTTAGCTACAAGGATACGGCGAATATGACCTTCGTGCAGGATCCGACTATGTATTCAGATGGATGGGACACTTTACAACAGGCAGTTTTCTGGAGAGATGTCATCAGACTAACAAGCGATACCTGTATCATAAATGTTGCTTATTGCCGGAAGCCTGTAAATAAAATCAACAGTATTTCATGGATGAACCAGACGGAGATGGAAAAGCTTTGTTTTAAAGACAGCGTTTGCCGTGTTCATGGTCTCGATAGTACCACCAATCTTTATATCACTGCCGGTAAAGGCGAATTTTACGAAGTCAAAAAAACTCTTTCGGATATTAACAAAGCCATCGGTGTATTCACAAAAAATAATTGTGATCCCTGGTATGCCCAGGCAATACTCCTGATTGAGAGTCCGGGTAAGGCGAAATCAAAATCATATGTTGGCGCAAACGGACCTTTTCAACTTATGCGTACTGTTGCTATCAATTACGGATTACGCGTTAATAAAAAAATCGATGAGCGGACAAATATTGAAAAGTCAGCCAAAGCAGCCGCCGGCTTGATTAACAAGGCATGTATTCCCTATATCCGTAAATTCCTTGACGAGCATAATTTAGCTTATAAAGAAACTGATTTGTGGTTTCGATTACTTGTGCTGCATGCTTATCATGCCGGTGCCGGGAATGTACGTTGTGTTATAGATGATATAAATCCGGACAAAGGCGGAGTAGAACTCTTTCAGAAAATCTGGCAGACTACATGCAAAGGGTTTAAGAATGAATCACAGAATTATTCTCAAATCGCATTAGCTTCCCTTTTGAATTTCGATAACCTGATCAATCATCACGGTGACACAGTATTCCTCGTTCATGGAGACGTATTGATGCGTGAATACAGCCGCAGTAAAATGAAAAGCTGGGATGCATATGATCACCTGAATAAATGCATGGCTGCTTATGAAGCAGACTTCGTTGATGATATGATACCGTACGATTATTTTATGAAGAAGATTTCTTTTATCAGAAAAGAATATGCTCACATAGCGAAGTCAATTACAAAATCTGAACAGGAACTGGTCTTAAAGAAATATCCTTCCAGCGAAGAGCATTTAACTTTACTGGCAAATAGTCTTACTAAAAGACAGCGTTACGACGATGCCATTCGTCTTTTAAAACTGAATCTGGACATGTACCCGGAGTCGGCGAATTCATACGACAGCATTGCTAAATTATATCGTATTACAGGCGATAAAAAGAATGCTGAGCTCTATTCGAATCGCGGGCTAAATGCATCTAAAGATGCTTTAAAGTAGAAAAGGCAATTTATTCCTTATTAAACGGATTCCTGATTTTTTTCGACAAAAATTTACGTTGTAATACTTTTATACAATTCGTATTTCGTAATTGAAATACCTATTTTTGACGGGTGAAAAAAATCCGTCTCATCCTATACCTTCTTTTATTTTCGGTTGTTAATTTTTCGTTTGCCGGAACGCCGTTAATTACTCTCTCATCCGATTTGGAAAATATCACTGATACTTCATGGATAAATTCAAATACCATCATCAGCGGTCAGGCCTTATCCGGAAGCAGGTTTTCAAGAATTGATTCTACAATTCAATTCGGATTCGGTTACAAGAGCATGTTCCCCGAAATCTGTCGTGGTAAAAATCTGACCGTTCGTATTAGTGAGCAAATCAGATTGAATAAGCGCGGAAAAGAATTTGGAATGGCTGCTACGGTAGCCAAGGGCGATTCAGTAATTTCCTGGCAGTTCTTTAATGCTACTTCAAAGGTTGAAGATGAAGGAAAGTGGACAAAAATTCAGAATGAAATTACAATACCGCGTACGCTGACAGGAGAAGGTTATGTGCTGACAGTTTTTCTTTTTAACGGAGATCTTAAATCAAATGCTGATCTGGATGATATAACCATTCAAATGGAGGAAATTGAATTCCCATCCTTTATTCCTGAAATTCAAAAACCGAAAGGGAAACCGGAAAGATATGACCAAAAAGCAGAAGTGAAAAATATAAACGTCTGGCTTAACAAAAAAGATGGCGGAGCCTTTATTGAAAACAAGAGCGAAGACACATTGCTTTCCTCTATTTCTTTATTCACGGAAATTATTAATAAGAAAAAATCAAATGTAAGCTGGCAGGACAAATGGACGCGTGTAGATGATTCGGTTGCGTTGTCAAATGGCATCGTTAAATTAAAGGCTACAGGTGAAGTTTATCGTTCGTTACTTTCGATTGATGCTTCGGTTGAAGGCAAAATAAAATTCTCGCTGATGACGATTTTCGAGAAAGCTGCGGTTGTAGCGCGACATGCTTTGGTATTTGGATATAGTTGGGATCTGAAAGAGGTATTCAAGAATTCAATTTCATATACTACTGACTTTGGTAAAGAATACTGGCTCGGAAGAGACGGTTTTAGTTTGTCGAACGGGAGAGAAGAACTTCTGCTTTATCATCCGGAAAAAATTTCTTCAGTTCAGCTAAGTATTCCGAATAAAAGTTTTATTGTGAATGCAGATTATCGCGCTGATCATCCCCTGTTGCATTTTCCACTGATGGATAAGAGTTATGGAAAGTATGAAGATTATTCCGCTTCAATTTACAAGGCCAACGATACGCTGACCTGTGAGTTTACGATTTACACTATGAATTCGCCGGTTATTGTTCCCGCCGTACTTCAATCTTCGAATGGATTTCCGGCAACTTTAGTTTGGACAGAGCATGCCGACTATACATCTATGAGAACGAACAGGGCTGTTTATTATGGTTCTGAGAATATTACGAGACCTGACAAGGCAGTAGGCGGATTTATTAAATACAGTATTCCGGTTACGAAAAGTGTTTTTTACTCAAATCCGGAACCCGTTAATAATTCCATCAAGGCGGGCTTTTTGAAAGGTCCAGAAGTAACCGTGAAAGAATCAAATGATTTTCGTTTGTTCCTGAAACAACTTGATGAAACAGGCAATGAAATATGTCTGCATACGCCTGATCATTTCACGTGTGACAGGAAGACACTGGATGAATCGTTAAGTAATATG
>CAZAON010000391.1:0-5460 GCA_964486655.1 uncultured Flavobacteriales bacterium | reverse complement strand
TTGTTTAATAAAATTGAATATTAATAGTAAATTCTAAATATACTCCTTGGTAAACTTGCTCATAAGAGTAATTCTGATAATTACATTACTGCCATTTTCGGCTATTGCTCAATACTTTCAGCAGGATGTTAAATATACTATTCACGCTGCTTTGAATGATGTAAGGCATCAGATAAATTGTGATATAACAATTTTTTATAAAAACAATTCGTCCACTACTCTGAACGAATTGTATATACATCTTTGGCCAAATGCCTATGCGGATGAAACTACACCGCTTGCCGAACAATATTTCAATGCAGGGGATGGCAGAATGCTTACAGCAAAAGAATCAGATTTCGGAAAAATAGATTCACTCCGTTTTCAGGTCAATGGTGAAAAAGCGGAATGGCAGATACTTCCTGATCATCCTGATGTTTGCAGAATTAATTTATCTAAACCATTAGCAAAGGGTGACAGTTTGATCCTGACGACTCCGTTCAGAGTCAGTTTACCCGGAATGAATATGTCCAGGCTGGGACATAACCAACAGGCCTATTATATTACTCAGTGGTATCCGAAGCCTGCAGTCTTTGATAAGAACGGCTGGAATTATTTTAGCTATATCGATAAAGGAGAATTCTATGGTGAGTTTGGAACATTTGATGTATTTATTACTCTTCCAAAAAATTATAAAGTCGCGGCAACCGGCTTGTTGAAGGATTCACCTGAAGAAATTGAATGGTTACATGCACAGGATTCATTAACAAAGTTGATCGAAAAATTTCCTGACACCGACTCTTTCCCTCCTTCATCGAAAGAAATAAAGACGGTTCATTTTCATCAGGCGAATGTGCATGACTTTGCATGGTTCGCCGATAAAAGATGGAATGTTTTGTCCGATACTATGAAACTTTCGGATAACAGAGTTATTTCGGTAAACACATTTTTTAATAACAGGCAGGTTACTTACTGGAAAAATGTAAATGCTATATTGAAAAAAGCAATTAATCATTATTCAGAGAACATTGATGTATATCCTTACGACGCAGTAACAGTTGTTGATGTCGGTTACGCGGATGGAGCCGGAATGGAATATCCGATGATAACGACAATTGGTACGCCTTACAGTAAAAAATCATTTGAAAATACAATTGCTCATGAAGTCGGGCATAACTGGTTTTATGGAATATTAGGAAATAATGAACGCTGTCATCCATGGATGGATGAAGGAATGAATAAATATTTCGATGTGAAATATCTGTACAAATATTATCCGAATGACAGTACGGGAATAGGAATCAGGGTAACTAATAAAAAAGTTATTCGATCAAAAAAATGGAAGTTGCCGACAGATAAAAAACTTTTGTTTAATTATTTACTCGCTGCCAGAACAAATGAAGACCAGTCCCCCGACCTATGTTCAGAGCAATATAATTTAAAAGTTTACAGTCAGGACATATATCACAAAACAGAAGTAAGTTTAAACTATCTGCGTACTGTTCTTGGTGATACCCTTTTTTCAAAGTGCATTAAGGATTATTATTCGGCCTGGAAGTTTAAGCATCCTGATCCAATGGACATGAAAATGTCATTCGAAAAATCGAGCGGAAAGAAATTAGACTGGTTTTTCGATGACTTACAAATGAGCAGGAAAAAAATTGATTATAGTATTTCGGGGGTCAAAGTAAAGGATGACTCGATATTTGTGAAAATTAAAAACAGGGGGCAAATTCAAGCTCCTGTTAAAATGAGTTCACTAAAAAACGACTCCGTATATTATCATGTCTGGACCGAAGGATTTGAAGGGAAAAAATCTGTCGCCCTGCGTAAATCCGGTGCAGATAAAGTATTCATAGATGCAGAAGCCAATATGCCGGAAATTTTTACAAATAATAATTTCAGTAAAACAAAAGGCTTGTTTAAAAAATGCGGTAAAACGGAATTCATATTTGGTACATCGGTGGAAAAGACCGGTACTAACAGAATTTATTATTCGCCAGTTGCGGGATGGAATAATTATAATGGATTAATGGCTGGAGGTGTTTTTCATAATTATTCTTTTTTGGAAAAAAGATTTGAATACCGACTGATGCCGATGTATGCATTCGGCACGAAAGATATTGCAGGAGGTGGCGATCTCGCTTACCATATTTATCCGATGGGTAAAATTTACAGAGTTACCATTCGTTCAGGAATCAGTCGTTATGCTTTTGCGAATGATTTGTACGAAGCTCCAAACGATGGATTTATTCATGAAAGCAAATTACATTTTACAAAAGTTGACTCAAGAATTGTATTGTCATTGAGAGAAAAACATGAAAACAAAAACATTTTGAATGAACTAACATTCAGATATGTTTATATAAACCGTGACTTACCTTATGGCTATAATTATTCTGAACAAAAGTTGGCTACGAATTATTTTCAGGCCGAATACTCACACCGGAATACAAATCCGCTCGAAAGGGGTCATTTAAAAATTACCGCCACCGGAAATGAAGATTATATACAGGCCGGTGCTGAAATAAAAAAATTCATTAATTATAATACTGCCAAAAAAGGATTTGAGGCGAGAGCATATGCAGGATATATGAATATTACCGGAACACTACCTTACGGTATGGAACATAGAATGAGTCTGGGTGGGAAAATGGGCACAGAGGATTACCTGTTCGATGAAGTCTTTTTAGGCCGCTCCGAAGAAACCGGCATCCTGTCAAATCAATTTACATCCGATTATGCGGGATTTAAATCTCCAACATCATTTTACAGACTTGCACAGGAATGGATGATGGGAGTTAATGTCTCCACTACTCTGCCGGGAATGATTCCCTTCAGACTTTTTGCAAGTGTTGGTAGTTTTAATGACCATCCGATCGCAGACATAACCGGGAATATTTCATGGGAATTAGGTGTTGATCTGCCGATAATAAAAGATATATTTATCATCTCATTACCATTTGCATATTCGGAAGACATAAAATATGGTCTTGAAAAACAAAATTTAGAAGGAGTTAAAGCGATTCGGTTCGAGATACATCTAAAAAATCTTAATCCGCTCGACTACATTAAAAATTCAAACAGATAGTGAAACCCGGTAAAAAAATATATTTTGCTTCCGACTTTCATCTTGGAGTACCTGATCACGATAAAAGTTTAGAGAGGGAAAAGCGTATTGTAAGTTGGCTGGAACAAATTCGTCCCGAAACCGAAGAACTTTATTTGCTCGGAGATGTTTTTGATTTCTGGTTTGAATATAAAACTGTGGTGCCAAGAGGATATGTCCGGCTTTTAGGAAAATTAGCGGAGTTTACGGATAATGGAATTCCGATTCATTATTTCACGGGCAATCATGACATGTGGACTTTTGACTATCTTACCAAAGAACTTAATGTGAAATTATACCGCGAACCAATAGAGGCGGAATATAACGGCAAGAAATTTTATATAGGGCATGGCGATGGATTAGGACCGGGGGATCATGGATACAAATTCATTAAAAAAGTTTTCGCGAATAAATTTTCTCAATGGCTCTTCGCCCGTTTACATCCGAATGCGGGAATTGGTCTGGCCGAATATTTTTCGCGTAAGAGCAGGATTGCAACTGGAACGACGGATGAAAAATTTTTAGGAGAAGAGAAAGAATGGCTGGTAATTCATTCCAAAGAATTGCTTGCAAAAAAGCATTACGATTATCTAATCTTTGGCCACAGACATTTACCACTCGATATTAAAATAAACGGAGGCAGCAGATACATTAACCTTGGTGACTGGATAAGGTATAATTCCTATGGAGTGTTTGATGGAAAGGAATTTGAGCTGAAGTATTATGGTGTTGCTGGCTCGGGGGGGGTGGCTGCTGGCTCGGGGGGGTGAGAAGAATTGGTTTCGGGTTGTGCCTGCTGGCTGTAGAGGGAGAGAAGAATACGTTTTGGGTTTTGGGTTTCGGGTTGGAGCCTGCTGGTTGGAGCCTGCTGGCTGTTGAGAGAGGGATGATTACGTTTCGGGTTTTGGGTTTCGGGTTGGAGCCTGCTGGACTTGGAGGAAGAGAAGAATATGTTTTGGGTTTTGGGTTTCGGGTTTTGGGTTTTGGGTTTACTGCGAAGAGTTTAAAAATGATAATTAATTAGTCCTTCAATTGGTTTTTGAATTACTTTTCCTAAACGGATTTTATTGGCTGTAGCCACAGTAGAAAGAATATCTTTATAAAAATAGGCTATGCTGCCTATGAAATGAACCGGTAACTTTTCATAATCGGGATAATTCATAACGAACAGATGAATGAACTCATCGAAACCGTTTGAAATTGTGTTAATGACCCAGGGATGTTGTTTGTTTTCATTCAGAAAAATGGCATAGGATGCAAGCCATGCATTAGGGTTTGGTTTATTGTAGCAGTTGTTAATCGCCTCATCTCTTGTGAGATTATATTTTTTCTTAAAGCTTTCTGACAGATCATTTGGTAATATTCCGTAGAGGTAATGCGTAATTAGTTTCTTACCCAGATAGGTGCCCGCTCCTTCATCAGCTAAAACAAATCCTAATCCGTAATTATTTGGAAGTGCTTCTTTACCATCGAACAATAATGAATTGCTTCCGGTTCCAATTATACAGGCTATTCCGGGTTGATCGCCGCAGGTTGCTCTTACTGCAGCCATTGTATCTATTTCAACCTGAACTCTTGCATTTGAAAAAACAGTTCTGAAAGATTCACGGATAATTTCTTTTTGAATGCTCTCCGCACATCCGGCACCATAGAAGTAAATTTCATTCACGGATGATGTATCTCCGAATTCATTTATTGCTTCTTTAATTATAGCGATTATTTGATCTCTTCCGATGAAACAGGGATTCATTCCCGATGAGCTTAATACTTCTCTTCTGTCTGAAAATGCCCAGTCGGCTTTTGTCGAACCACTATCAATTATAATTTTCATTGAACAAAGAACCGGTTTTGGAATAGATCATTCGCTAAGGTGCTATTTCATTTTTGAACAATTGAATTGACATGGGAGGTCGCAAAAAAAATAATCGCGGAGGGCGCGGAGGGGAAACGCGGTGGACGCAGAGAGGAGCAGGACGCGGAGAATTTATATAGTAGACTGATAGATAAGCCTTGAAGATTATTGTTGGTTACATGTAAAAACACCTCAATTTAGCAATCATGAATACACTTTTTTAACAATCGTATGTGATAACATTCGTATCTAAGAGTCATAACCACATTTTTTCGCTCTATTTTTCAAATTCAAATTTATAACCATGCAGACAAATAAACCGGCCGCGGGTGCATTGCCAACGCTGATATCCGTTTTTTTCTTTTGGGGATTTGTTGCCGCAAGCAACGACATACTCATTCCGGTCTTTAAAGAACATTTGAAACTGGAGCAATGGCAATCGCAGATGATTTCATTTGCCTTCTATGTTGCATATACAGTCGGCTCGATCATTTACTATACGATTTCCAGAGTATCGGGG
>CAZAON010000390.1:0-6963 GCA_964486655.1 uncultured Flavobacteriales bacterium | reverse complement strand
ATGGTTGTGACTGACCGCATTTCGGCATTCGATGTTGTGCTGCCAAAGGCTATCCCGTTTAAAGGTCAGGTATTAAATCAGATCGCCTCACAAATGCTGGAAGCTACGAAGGATATTGTCCCGAACTGGCTGCTCGATGTTCCTGATCCGAATGTGACAATCGGCCGTCGCTGTGAAACTTTTAAAGTTGAAATGGTCATCAGAGGTTACTTAACAGGGCATGCCTGGAGAGAATACAATTCCGGTAAAAGAGTTTTATGCGGCGTAAAATTGCCCGACGGAATGAAGGAAAATCAAAGGTTTGAAAAACCAATTATTACTCCGTCTACAAAGGCTTCCGAAGGTCATGATATGGATATATCAAGGGAAGAAATTATCAGCAGGGGAATTGTATCTGAATCCGATTATTCGAAAATAGAATCGTATACTTATAAAGTCTTCGAAAGAGGAACTGAACTTGCCTTAAAACGCGGTTTGATCCTTGTCGATACGAAATATGAATTCGGAAAATACGATGATACCATTTGCCTGATTGACGAAATTCATACGCCTGATTCTTCAAGATATTTTTATGCTGACAGGTATGAAGAGAATCAGTCCAAAGGAATTCAGCAAAAGCAATTATCCAAAGAATTTGTCAGACAATGGCTTATTGATAACGGATTCCAGGGAAAAGAAGGTCAGCGTATTCCTGAAATGAGTGATGAATGGGTAGAACAGATATCCAAAAGGTATATTGAATTGTATGAACGTCTTACCGGAAATACATTCAGACCGGCCGATACTCAGAACATCAATAAACGGGTAGAAAATAATGTGCTTAAATCACTTCAAAATCTGAAAGTGAATTCTGAAAGCTGATTAATATTTTAATTTCCCCAGTAATTCATTAAATTCATTTCGTTCCCGCAACATTGCGAGATCCTTCGCATTATCAACTTTCGCTCGGTCATCAAGTCCAAGTTTAACAGCTTCATTCAGAAAAAATATTGCCGAATCAGGGTAATTATTTTTCGCATACAGGCATGCTTTAAGAAATTCATGCTCGGGATTTTCCGGGTCGCAAAGCTGGTATATTGTCAAAGCCTTTGTTGAAAAAGGAACATCATTTGATTCAACTGCTTTCGTGGAATACGACCAGGATGCGAGTGAAATATAGCCAAGCAGCCGCTTGTTACTTTCATTTTTTCCCGCCGATAACTTCCTTATTTCATTTGACCACCAGTTCAGATTTTGCGTGGTAAAAGACTCCATATACATCTGTTTGCTCAGATCTTCAGCGGCAAGTATTTTTGATTCCTCTGATTTTGCCTTATTATAATCAGAGGATAAAATGATTTTTCTGATTTCCTTTTTTATTTCATCGACCGGAATAAATTTATCCAGTAAATCGGCACAATCATTCAGGTATTCAACTTTTCGCAATGGATTTTTTTCCTCTTTCACCAGATTATCAATGTAATTTTTATAATCTGAAATTAACCTGTCGTTTCTGTTAGCCTTGTTGCTTAATAAGTGCCAGTAAAAGGCATGTTCAAAATTTCCCGAATCGGGCCATTCATGTTTTCCCGGCCATTCGGCTACTCCGCTTTCTTTTACTGACGATTTTGCAAACCGGCTGAAGTTTTTTACCTCAGTGTAATTCATGTCTTTTTTACCCGCATATCCAAGCAAAGGAACGGGAGGGACCACGCTTCCTTCGGGCAGTGCGGCGCCTGAATAAATGACAGACGAGAATCCGGAAATGGAAGTACCACACAACAAAGCCATTTTCGCACCTCCTGAAAAACCGGCAACAGAAATAGTACCATTAGAGTAGGGAAGCTTCTTACATTCGGAAAACAATCCTTCCACAATATGAATACCGTTTTCAATACTTATTCCATTCTTTGAATCATTTGAACCTACAAGCAATACTTCAAATTTATCAGCCAGTGATTTATATAAATTCAGCGGGTAACTGCCTTTGCCATGAGGGTCAAGAAAGATGATAATTGAATATTTATGATCAGCCGAAAAATTTGCCGGACTGTAAATTGAATAAGAAAGTCCTTCGGGAGTAGCATGACTTATTATTTCCCCGGCCTCCAGTATCGTTGAATCTTTAACAGGATTGTTGACATTAGTCTGCGCTTTTTCTTTGTCCGGTTGTTTACAGGAAATAATAAAAAGAGAAGAAATAATATAAATAATTACTCTTGCAATAAGTTTGTGTGGCATAAGATCAAATAATAGATACAAAAGTCCAAAGTAAACAGAAGTCTTTAAAACCTGGATAGTATCTTCGTAAGATTACAATTTTATTACAATAATATTAATTGAAAGTTAATCCGAAAAATTATGCGTGAAGAAGCTTTGATAAGGCGAGTAAATACAATTATTGATAGTTATGATCAAAGTCGTCCTTTCGCTTTATATCTGAAGGAATATTTTAGAAAAAACCCACAGATGGGTGCCAGGGATCGTCGAATGTCGAGAAGCTGGTGTTTTAATTATCTAAGACTCGGTAAGGCTTTAAATGATTTGTCATTCAGAGAACGACTGGCAGTTGCTTGTTTTCTTTGCAGTACGACTGAGAATGAATATCTGGTCCATCTTTTTAAGGAGACGAAATTTAAAATTGAAGACCTTGGTTTGGAATTAAATGAGAAAGTCAGAGAAGTACTTAATATTTATCCGGCTTTTAACCTGAAAGATCTGTTTCCGATGTCTTCACATATTTCCGATAAGATTTCGGAGGAAGAATTTGCCTTATCGTTTTTGAAGAAGCCGAGGGTATGGATACGTATTCGTCAGACAGGATTAAAACAGGTACATGATGAATTGAAGAAGCTTGAAATTACCTATAAACCTACTGATAGTCCGCTTGTAATATCATTCTTGCCGGACGTTCAATTAGAAAAAACAGAATCATATCAAAACGGTTTATTTGAAATTCAGGACCTGAGTTCACAAATGACCGGTACTTATTTTCGTCCGTCTGATGGTGAAAAGTGGTGGGACATTTGTGCGGGTTCGGGAGGGAAGAGTCTTCTGCTGCTCGAAATGGCCAATGACATACATCTGTTAGGAAGCGATGTGAGAGAAACCATACTTGCATCATATGCGGCCAGAATGAGAAAAGCCGGACATCATAATTTTCAGACACAGGTAATGGATTTTGATCCTGCAGCGAAAAAGAGAAACTTTAATTTACCGCCATTTGACGGCGTAATAGCTGATGTGCCTTGCACAGGTTCAGGAACGTGGGCCCGTTCTCCGGAGTGGAACCGGGTAGATTTAATGGATAAAATCAGGGATTATTATGTTCCCGTACAGCGTAACGTAGTTTCCGCAGCCGTTGAACATTTAAAAGCAGGTCGACCGTTGATTTATATAACCTGTTCCGTATTTAGTGAAGAGAATGAGAAAAATATTGTGTACTTTGAGGAGGCATTACCGCTAAAACTGGAAAAAAGCGAATATTTTAAAGGTTATTCATCAGGCGCAGACACACTTTTTGTTGCAAGATTTATCAAAAAATAGACGGAAAAAAATCGTTCTGATGAATTGAAACACCATAAAATTCGGAAACATGCGACGACAGATTTAGTATAAGTAATGATATAAAAACTGATAAAGTGCACCAAATTATTACCGGATTAAAATTCTGGTTGCTTAATTTAATTGTCATCTGTTGCTTTACTGCAAACGCTCAGGTTACATCTGAGTCTGATTTGAAAAAGGAAGGCGACAGGTTTTTTGATGCCCGGGATTTTGAAAATGCCTTACCAGATTATTCACGTTTACTGAGTCTTTATCCGAATAATAATGAATACATGTACCGCTTCGGAGTTTGTCAGTTAATGGCAGGCAAAGAGAAAGCAGGAGCATTCGCTTATTTGGAAAAAGTATCACTCGAACCAAAATCGCCCGACGAGGTCTGGTATTACCTTGGAAAGAGCTATATGGTGAATAATGAATTTGTAAAAGCTAAAGATGCATTTATTAAATTCAAAACAGTCAATTCATCTAAAGCTAAAAAATTTGATGTTGATGTTTGTATTAAGAATGCCGAAAATGGCGAGCAGCTGATCAAGTCCAGGAAGAATGTTGTCATCATGAAAAGCAATGAAGTTGCAAAAAGCAATTTCTACAGTTCATATGATTTTTCGAATTGTGCAGGAAAGATTGTCGGTGCCTCGGAAGAGTTCTTTACACAACTTGATAAAACCAAGCAAAAGGAACCGGTCATGTTTATGTCAGACGATAAGCATACCATTCTGATTTCAAGTTATGGTTCCAAAGGAGAAAACGGGAAAGATATTTATATATTCAGGAAACAGCCCGATGGATCGTGGTCAAAAGGCCAGAATCTGGGTGCTGTTAATTCTCAATTGGATGAAGATTTTCCATTCCTGGATAAGGACGGAAAAACATTGTATTTCTCCAGCTGTGGTCACAACAGTATCGGAGGATATGATATTTTCAAAACCGTATACGATTTCAGGACCGGAAACTGGTCGGTCCCCGAGAATATGGGAATTCCGGTTAATACCGTTTTCGATGATTTGCTTTTCGTACCTCTTGATAATAAGAATGCGATTTATTCAACCAACGTCGAATCTGTAAATAATTCAATTAGTATAAGAAATGTTGAAGTTCCCGGCGGACTCAGCGATATGTTAACTCTTTCAGGAGAATATATTCCGCTAGATCAGCAGGTTCGTCGCGATGCCCGTATTACAGCACTCACAAGTGATGGAATGGGAGTAGTAACATCCGTTCACACCGATCCCGTTACAGGCAAATATGAACTGGCTCTTGAACCGGGAAAGACATATATGTTGGTCGTTGAAGGTGGGGGGTACGTTCCACATGCAGAGACATTCGGGATACCGGCCGGATTAAATGATCCTATATTGAAGCAGGTCGTTAGATTAAATAAAGATCAGCAACAGGAAGAAATGACTGTCGAAAATTATTTTAGTTCCGGCACACTTGCTTCCGAGCCTACTTCAATAAGTCATCATACTTATCAGACGAATGCCGATACAACTGGTATGATGAGTGTTTTGATAAATAATGAAGTTGTATATGTTCCTTCACCCGGTAACGATGAAGCGAAGAATGCGGACACAGAATCAAAAGAAGCTTCCGTTGTAAGTGTAGATTCAAAGGAATCTGAATTATCACTTGTTTCTGATTCACCGGTAGAAAATGGAAATTCAGACCAGAACGAAATTGCGGAGATTACCTATACGGATGACAGTACGACAATAGCTGAAGAATCAACTGTGAATTCAGCGGATTCGGTAGAAGCCTCTTCTTTCACGAAAGACATTACAAACGAAGAGCTCGCTAAAATCGCATTTGCGGACGCTAAGGAAATTCAGCAGGAAGCAGAGAATCTTAAATTGGAGTCAATAAAACTCCGTAAGGCGGCGGCTGATTTGACAGATTATGCCGATTCATTACAAACAACAATTGCATCCGACAGCGATACTACAATACTTGCTCAGGTAGATGCTATGCGAGTGCAGGTTGACGAATTGAAAAAACATGCCGACGAGATTGACATGAATGTAGTGGAGAAGGAGAATGAAGCATTTGAAGCATTAGCTTCCGCCGGAAATATTTTAAAGTCAGCATCAGTTGACAAGACGAAAGCAAAATCTTCTCAACAGAAAAAAGCTAAAGCCAATTCGAATACTCCAAAGAAAGAAGTACAACCGGTTAACAATGCAACTTTAACACAATCTGAAAATATTTCAAAGGAATCAGGTTCCGGTCAATCAACTGAATCAGGTTCAGTACAACCGGAGATTAAGAATTCGGACGATCAGGCAAATGCAAATGTTGAGCAGCCGGAAATTATTGTTACGAGAGCAGATTCAAATACCGTATCGGCTTCGGAAGATCTTTCAAAGCCTGTTAAGCAGGATGTAAGTTCATCTGAGAGCATTCCGGTCACAGGTGAACAAGCAATTACAAGTGAAGATGGTAACGTTGTATATTCTGTTGCGGCCGAACCGGCTTTAACTGAAAATAATACTGTCAATGCAGTTGATATAAATTCTGCTAAGGAAAATTCTACAGTAGGGAATGATACTCCGAAATCTCAAATTTCAGAAACAGCTCCTGCAGGAAATTCAACAGAAAAAAATGAAGGGACACCGATTGTTCCAATGGCGGTCGAACCGAATGCAACTGTCAAAGCAGTAACGGAAGAGGAAAGCAAAACTATTTCGAGCACTCAGACCGAAAACAAAGAAACTCAACCTATAGTTGAAAATACAGCTGTTGGAGAAAATAAGCCTGCAGTTACAACAAACGATGTTTCTGTTAATGATGTTAAACTTACGGTTGCCGCAAATGAAACTGAATTAAAATCAGAAACTGCAAAAGTTGAAGAAAGCAATTCTTCAAGCTTGCCCGTTACTTCAGTCGAGGGAAATAATGGTGAGAATAAAGTAGCGCTTTCGGAAGAATTGATTAAACCTGTTAATGAAACAGTTTCGCCGGTGGCTGAAATAAAATCAGAATCTTCGGGTGAATCTGCAATTGTAAAAGCTGAAACCACAAATCAGAATAATAATGTAACTAGTGAAGTTGCCCCTGAAGTCGCTTCATTGGTTAAAACAGAATCAGATTCAAAAGAGGTTACAACTGATAACGTAAAGAATGATCAGGTTCAAATTGCAGAAACAAAGTCTGAACCTATTCAATCTGAAAATGCTCAGGCTTCAGTTTTGAAATTAAGTGATGAGGCAAAAAGCACATCAGATGTTCCGGCCACTGTAAAGGAGCAGGTAGGAGAGGCGCCGAAAGAAAATGCTGCCGTTGCAAATGATCCGAATGACTTTTCAGTTTTTTCAAAAATTACAGTCAAGGAAGAGGCCAGGGTTGCTTACAGGCAATCACAGGAAAAGCTTGATGAGTCAAACAGAATGTCGAATGAGTCATTGAAAATGCAGGATCAGA
>CAZAON010000389.1:0-3260 GCA_964486655.1 uncultured Flavobacteriales bacterium | reverse complement strand
TCTCCATCCTACTTTTATATTCCTCGAAAACCTGGTTTTATTAAGGTTGTCTTGTTAATCGTTTGTATTAACTCTCTCATTTGAATAAGGACTAATACTTACATTTGAAACAAATCAATCCTCCGAATGAAAAGAACTTTTGCGCATCGCTTCATGCTGATTCTTTGTCTTTTTTTCAGCACAATGGAAGTTTTTTCGCAGGCGCCGGTTGCAGATTTCTCATCTCCTGATCCAAGCGGTTGCTTCCCCACAACTGTCGTCTTTGCTGATGCTTCTCTTGGAAATCCAACATCCTATATCTGGGATTTCGGCGATCCGAATGCGCCGGGAACTTCCACCCTTCAAAACCCTTCTCATATTTATTCAAATCCGGGTAATTATACAATTACACTAATTGTTTCAAATGCCTTTGGAACCGATACCATCATTAAACCAAACTTTGTCAGAATATTCAATTATCCTTCCGCAGCATATACCGTAAGTCAGGACACCGTTTGTCCTGGACAGCTTGTCACATTTACAGATGCCTCAACGCCGGCAGACACAATCGTAAATACTTATTTATGGACATTTAATGACGGCACTTCGCCCATTACTACAAACCCGGCCCTGCATTCGTTCAATAATAACACAACACAAATTGCAACTTATGAACTAACTTATAAGGCAACAGATGCAAATGGTTGCAGCAGTACGATTCAGTCCGAATTAATTTATGTACTTCCGGCACCGGATGCAACATTTAGCATAGATCCTGCTTTATGTGATTTTCCCGTAACTGTGAATTTTAATAACTCAAGTGTTCAACCCCAAATATTTTCCTGGGATTTTGGTGATCCGACAAGCGGAGCTTCGAATTATTCAACACTTGTTAACCCTTCGCACGTTTATAATACACAGGGCAGTTATCTGATAACTTTAACCAATGGCGTTTCCGGTTGCAGTGCTCAAGATACGATGACGATCACTCTCTCTCCATTGAACGCGGCTTTCACAGCACCTGTTCTTTCCTGTCAGTATGAAACTATTCAATTTACAAACAGCAGTGCGCCTGCTAATGCAACGTATAACTGGTATTTTGGAGATCAGACTACCGATGTAACAACAAATCCTGTACATTCCTATAGTGTTCCGGGAACATACACCGTAACATTACTGGCCAATCTGGGTAATTGTGTGGATTCGATGGAACAACAAATTCGTGTACCTGTTAAACCATTCGCGAATTTTACCCTTCCCGACAGTACTGCATGCAGTCCGCCTTTTACTGCAACATTTACCGACCCCGATCCGACTCATGTTTCATGGAATTGGGATTTTGGTGATCCCGGCAGCGGAAGTTCAAATACTTCAACTTCTCAGTCACCGTCTCATACCTATAATTCATTCGGACAATTTACAGTCACTTTAATTGTTTCTGATGCAGACGGATGTTCGGACACGATCGTTGCTACCGACCTGATTCAAATAGTTGAACCGGTGATTACCATTGACCCTTTGCTTGTTGACAGCGGATGTGTAGGAAGTATTTTTGATTATACGGCAAGTGTTTATTCGCCATCGGATCCAAACATCGTAAGCTACACCTGGAATTTTGGAGATGGCACAGGCGATACTACTCAAACTACACCCGTTATAGACCATCAATTTAACAACGTAGGAATTTTTGATGTTTCACTAACAATTACAACGTCTACCGGTTGTACGGTTACATTAACAGTAGATTCATTTGCACGTGTCGGTACTCCGCCGAATACACAAATAGATTCCATTCTTCATTCCATTTGTTTTCAGAGTACCATTACGTTTCACGACTTAACTCCAATGCCGGTAACAGGCTGGCACTGGTATTTTGGTGATGGCGGACAGAATTTACTGACTCCTGATCCCATGTATACATATGATCAGGACACTTCAATTACCGGAGACCCTTTTGATATTTATTTAATAACCTACTATAATGGTTGTGCCGATTCAGATACTGTATTCAATATGGTGACAGTTTTATCACCGATACCTTTCTTTTCGACTTCGCTTGATTGCAGCAATCAATTCCTCGTAAATTTTCAAAACCTGACGAGAGGCGGTGATACATATGTATGGGATTTCGATGACTCCTCTCCTACCTCAACTGATACAAATACAACGCATCTGTTTCCGGGCAGAGGTACATACGATGTCAGACTTGAGGCTACGAATATCGCGAATGGCTGTGTTGTGGATACTGTAATTCCCGTTGTCGTTCTCGATGTAGACGGCATAATTTCGACCGATACATTGCAATGTTATCCATACCCCATACCTTTTTCCGCCAATGCTTCCATTGATGCGAATCAGATATGGTGGACATTCGGAGATCCATCGAGTGGATCGGCAGATACATTGATACAAACATCTCTTATTCCGGGACAATCTGTATTCCTTGATACATCACATATATATAACAGTCCGGGATATTATACGGTAACAATGGTGGCGCAGGCATTGAATGGCTGTTACGATACGACGACGATTAATATCCATATGATTGGTCCTGATGCAAACTTCACAGCTTTCCCGACAACGGGTTGCCTGAATCTGCCGACAGGATTTTCTGTTGCCTTTACAGATGGCAGCACTCCCGAAGGTGGAGCATTGAGTCAATGGACCTGGGATTTTGGAGATGGAACACCTGTAGTTAATACTCCAACTGCCGGTACAAGTCACAATTATATGACGGCCGGACTTTTCACTGTTACCATGACGGTAACGGATGTGAATGGTTGTCCTGATACTTTTGAATTTTTGAACGGCATACATCCTACCGCTCCGACTGCGACAATTACTTCCAATAGTTATGGCTGTGATAATAGTCCAAAGCATTTTGAAGGAAACCCGGGTGATACGAACACTTATCGTAATCCTGTCGCATATTTATGGACATTTGGTGATGGCGGGACTTCGACAGACAGCATTACCGATCACAGTTACGCGGCTAATGGAGTATACAATGTTACACTTACTGTTACTGACGCGAATAATTGTACACACACAACTAATCAGGTAGTAACAGTGCATACCACTCCGGCTGATTTTACGGTAACGACAGAAACTACCTGTGAAAATGTAGGCGGAATCAGGCGTGCAGTTGTAACAGCCGATTTCCATCATATCGATCCGACTCTCACCGGTTCGGCTAATTATGATTGGGATTTTACCGTATCAAGGGATTCCGCTTCTGATCTTGGAGATTATCATAAAGTATTTTTAGTTCCACCCGG
>CAZAON010000388.1:0-2120 GCA_964486655.1 uncultured Flavobacteriales bacterium | reverse complement strand
CGACAACGACGGCAAGTTCACATATTCCAACATCGTCGAAGTGACCGTTGTACCGGCAGTCGCTCAGAACTATGAACTGTCGCAGAACTTCCCGAATCCGTTCAATCCGACGACCACCATACGGTTTGCGGTGAAGAACAGCGAACAGGCGTCGGTGAAGGTGTTCGACATTACCGGACGAGAAGTGGCGACATTGTTCAATGAAACGGCGCAGCCGGGACAGATGTACAATGTGCAGTTCAACGCTGCGAGACTTTCCAGCGGCATCTACTTCTATGTGCTCCAGACTCCGAGCTTCAGGGAAGTCAAGAAGATGCAGCTGCTGAAATAGTCTGTAACCAATCGCAGTTGTAATAATTGGGGGGGACGGTCTTTTGGCTTGAAATTTGGCTTAAGACCGTCCTTTTATTTTAAACCGTCATGAACGGACCGCTTTTCAGTACTTCCTGCTTGTATCTACCTAACGCTGCCTGATTTAGATCTCTGCCGTTATTCTCAATAAACAGCATTATTCTCTTAATTACTTCCGACGTTGATTGTCAATCCCGTATAGTGATACCCATCTTAATCACTGTTTAAAATAACGGATAATATTATCTTGATTATTTTACCCGAACAACAGATATTAGCGTTAAATGATACAATATTGTCCGATTTTAAAATCCATTCGCCCATATCCTGCTCCCCGATCATCCGGGCTTTCAACAGTAAGAGTAACCCAATCAAATCATTCATTCCATTCACTAATCACATAGGAGTTTACCTATGAAGAAGTTAGCTACAATTCTAATGATGTTAGTGTTGTCGATTCCTGCGCTCGCTCAATTGAGCGGGACGTATTACATCGGTGCAGCAGGGACAAAACCGGGAGGCGGCGATCCAGAATATACGACTCTTAAAGCAGCAGTTGACGCACTGACTGCATCCGGCGTCAATGGACCGGTAACAATGTATTTTACAGAATCGAAGACATATACCGAACCGGAGAACGTTGCTTTATTACCTACCGGGACAAATTCGACGAATACGATCACGTTTAAACCATACACAGGCGTAACTGCAACAATAAATTTTACGAAGGTTGCCGATAATAGCGGACTTTCCGGCGGATGGATTATTGGAGCAAAAGATGTTACAACTACTTCTGCAACAAATTATGGAATTACAGTCGGTGACAGTACCAGTTATATCATCATCGATGGCTCAAACACAAATGGCGGCACCACACAAGATTTGACAGTGTCCACGGCAGCCGGCATAAATGGAAATACCAACCCAATCAGAATTTTTGGAAATGTGAATAATATTACTGTCAAAAATTTAATCATTACTACAGGACAATCGGTTAGCTATGCAATAAATATTACGCCGCGTTTCTTTACACCGGATAATTATGTACCGGATAATATTACCATTGATAATTGCAATATTACAAATACTTTTGGCAATGCGGCTCAAGGAATCGGTATTTCGGCATCCGGATCTTTAACATCGGGAGTAACATCTGACGGTATAATCATTCGAAATAATATTATTTCCGGTCGTACTCGCGGAATATTGTGTAATGCAGGAAAAAATTTCCAAATCTATGGAAATGAAATAAAAGTCAATCAAACACAATCGGGCAGTTTCAGTCACGGTATATATTTCCTTAGTAGTAATTCAGCAACACCTAACACACATGAAGTGTATAATAATAAATTCACGCAATTAGCCACTGTTAATATAGCGTCAGGTGAATTTGGAATATCAGGAATCACACCGGGTTATGCTGCAACATATAATATCTATAATAATTTTTTTACAGGTTTTGTCACTGCTACTACATCAAACGGCCTCTGTAATGCCATTAGAGTACCGACAAATAATGCTGTCATAGCAAATATTTACTATAATACTGTTTATATGGCAGAATTAGCTATGAGTACTCTCTCTCCAACAACGGGTACCGGTACGAATCAAAATGTTGCAGCATTCAGTTTCAGCACGGCAACACCTACATATACTGCCACAATAAAGAACAATATTGTCGTTATCGAAGAGACAGATACATGCGCAGCAATCATGCGCAGAGCAACCAACACATCGACAATTACTTCGAATTATAATGATTTTTATAC
>CAZAON010000387.1:0-25902 GCA_964486655.1 uncultured Flavobacteriales bacterium | reverse complement strand
TTGATACGAGTGATGAGACGGGTGTTATTCGCTTTATTCAGTCAGTTGACAGCAAGCAGGTGACTGACGCTTCTTATGAATATATGAAGAAAATCGCGAAAGCTGTTGATGGTAAAGTTCCTTCGAGAGAAACCATGCCGTTGATTTCATTTGAAGAAAGAACTGCTGCAAGCATTCACGGTCCATCAGGCTGGGTTCTCTATTCAGTAAATATCAGAGAAGTTGTTACTGATGACGTTTCAAGTATTGACAGACGAGTCATTGAGTTAAAATAATTTCATTTCAAAATATTATTCGCATGACGATTACCGGCAAATCACGCATAGAATCAATTGATGTACTTCGCGGGATTGTAATGGTAATAATGGCTTTGGATCATGTAAGAGATTATTTTCATATATCGGCAAATGTTGATGATCCCCTCAATTTAAGTACTACAACTCCCATATTGTTTTTTACAAGATGGATCACTCATTTCTGTGCTCCGGTTTTTGTCTTTCTTTCGGGCACATCCATTTATCTTCAGAGTTTGCGTAAATCAAAAAAAGAGCTTGGTGTTTTCTTACTGAAGAGAGGGCTTTGGCTGATTTTAGCCGAATGGATCCTTGTCGGTCTCGCCTGGACCTTTGATCCTTTTTTCCATATCATTCCGTTTCAGGTCATCTGGGTCATAGGAATAAGTATGGTATTATTCGGCATTTTAATAATGCTTCGGATTTCATACAATATCATTCTGGCAACGGGAATACTGATTGTCGCCGGACATAATCTTTTAGATTTTATTGAAGCCTCGCCCGGATTTACAACTAACTTCTGGTGGGATCTGTTTCATATTGGAAAATTTGCTCAATATCAATATGCACCCGGACATGTAGCTTTGATAATTTACCCGTTTCCCGCATGGACAGGAGTAATGATGCTTGGTTATTGTACCGGCATTTTGTTCACTTCAAAATATACTGAAGTTAGACGTAAAAAATTTCTTATTCGATCAGGAATAACATTAATAATAATTTTTATAGTTGTTCGCTTTACAAATATGTACGGTGATCCTGTTGACTGGTCGGTGCAAAAAAATGGCTTTTATACTTTTCTTTCTTTTATCAATACATTCAAATACCCGCCATCCCTTTTATATCTGTGCATGACAATTGGTCCGGCATTAATTCTCCTGGCGTATATTGAGAAATTTAAAAATCGTTTTACCGATAGCATGGTTGTTTTCGGTAAAACCGCATTCTTCTATTATATCATTCATATTTTTCTGATACATATATTTGCATCAATAGCCTTTTTTGCAAGAGAGCATACTTTTTCTGATGCATTTACAATTGCGGAACGAACACCTTTTTTGTTTGTAATTCCGGGAGAAGGTTTGAGTTTGGCCTGGGTATATTTAATCTGGATTACAGTCGTAATTATCCTGTATCCGATTTGTAAAATCTACAATAACTATAAGTATAGCCATAAAGAAAAATGGTGGCTGAGTTATCTATAAAAACATTCCTGAAATTCGTTTACCAAATTAAACACATGAAAATAATAAATACATTAATTGTATTGAGTATGATAATTGGTTGTACTAACACTCCTACAATCCACAAAGAAACGCCAAACCTTCAACTTAAAAACGCCGAATGGTTCTTAGGGAAATGGGAAAACAGAACCGGTGACGGCATAATGGGTGAAGAATGGATAAAAGAAAATGATTCTACTTTTACAGGAAAAGGTTACGTGTTAAAAAATGCCGATACTGTGTTTTCTGAAAAACTGCTTCTTTCAGTAATAAATGACACTCTTTATTATATTCCTGTTGTAAAAGATCAAAACGCCGGACAGCCCGTTTACTTTAAATTAACTTCCGCTTCCAATAATCTACTCGTTTTTGAAAATAAAAAGCATGATTTTCCACAATTAATCAAATATTCAAAAATAACTTCTGATTCAATTATTGCTGAAATTTCAGGAAGCCTGAATGGAAAAGAAAGTATCAGGCAATTTCCCATGAACAGGCAAAAATGATGTTATATATTTTTAAAATGATAGTTTAATCACGCTTTCAAAATTGTAAGTTAGTGAATTTCAATTGGTACAATGTCCCTAATGGGACTTTTACATCATAATCACAATTGATATTTATCATACATCTTAAAATATCATTTCGGTTAGTTTGCTAAAACTTGTTCGAAAAAATATAACTTGGTATTTTATATAGTTCCCGATGTTCTTCAAGGAAACTCTTAACTTATTATAAACCCTAAATTAAAATCAAAATGAAAAATCGGTTATTCATAAAAATGACATCGGCATTATTCGCCAATGTATTTGTTTGTTTGTTTTTTCTAAATGTTGTTTCGGCACAAAATCTTCCACGAGTAAAAATCCTGGCAACAGGTGGTACAATAGCTGGGGCCGGAACATCATCGGATCGTGCAGGCTACAAAGCAGGAGCACTACCTATCGATGAATTACTAAATGCTGTTCCGCAAATCCACAAGGTTGCTACCATAACAGGTGAACAGATTTCTTCTGTCGGCAGTCAGGACATGTCTATTGAAATATGGATGAAGCTTGACAAACGCATCAATGAGATTTTTGCGAAAAACGAAGCTGACGCCATTGTTATCACACATGGTACAGACACACAGGAAGAAACATCTTTCTTTTTGAATCTGACTTTGCGCAGCGATAAGCCCGTTGTAATTACAGGATCAATGCGACCGGCTACTGCAATCAGTGCTGATGGTCCGAAAAATCTTTACGATGCTGTTGTTGTAGCAGCAAGTCCTGCAAGTGCAGGAAAAGGTCCGCTTGTATTATTCTCTGAAAATATTTTCGACGGACGTGATATTCAAAAGATGAATTCGACACATGTGGAAGCTTTTAGTGCACCAAATGCAGGAGCAATTGGACAGGTATATGATGGCAAAGTATCATATTATAATGCTAATATCAGGAAGTCGGACAAGAACACACCTTTTGACATTTCTAAAGTTACTAAAATGCCGAAAGTTGAAATTGTTTATATGTATGCTGATGCAGATCCGGTTTTAATCAACACACTTGTTGCAAATAAAGTTGAAGGAATCGTAATAGCGGGAGTTGGAAATGGAAATTTCAACAAAGCGTTTTATACTGCTATCGAAAATGCAGTTAAAGCAGGTGTAGTGGTATGCCGTGCAACCCGCTGCCCTTCCGGTCGTGTTGTATTAGAGGATGAAATTGATGATGCAAAACTTGGTACAATTGTAAGTGATGATCTAAATCCGCAGAAAGCCCGCATTTTACTAATGCTCGGATTAACACAGACAAAAGACAAAAAACAATTGCAACAGTATTTCTTCCAATTCTAATATTGAATATCAGAAACCGATTGTATGTTTTGGATTCAACTTGTTCTACTCCTGGTTTTAATTCTCGTTGGAGCACAGCTAAAAGGTGTGGGATTGGGAATAATGGGTGCTTTAGGTACACTTATATATGTCTACCTCTTTAACCTTGCACCGGGCGAGCCTCCTATAGAAGTAATGCTGATAATTCTATGCGTGGTAAGCGCGGCAGCATCTCTCCAGGTGTCGGGTGGAATGGATTACATGGTCAGCATCGCTGAAAAAATCATTCGAAAGAATCCAAAGTCCATCACATTCATCGGTCCGTTAGTTACATTCATTTTTACATTTCTGGCCGGGACCGCACACATAAGTTATTCATTGCTTCCTATTATTTCGGAAGTTGCGACTAAAACAGGTGTGCGGCCCGAACGGCCATTAAGTATTTCTGTCATCGCTTCTTATTTCGCTATTACCGCAAGTCCGATTTCAGCCGCAACTGTTGCCATGCTTAGCGAAATTTCAGGTATGCCGGGTAATACACTCGGACTGGTAGACATATTGAAAATCACAATACCTGCTTCGCTAATCGGAATACTCGCCGGAGCATTCGTCGCTAATTTTATCGGAAAGGATCTCGACAAGGATCCTGAATACCAGGAGAAATTAAAAGATCCTGAATTCAAAAAACTCATTGCCGGCAGTGATAAAAAATCCGCATCTGAATTTTCCTTCAAAGCAAAATTATCAGTCGTTATTTTTCTTATTGGTGTTTTTAGTATAGTATTATTCGGAATGTTTCCTGAGTTGAGAAAACTTTTAATGATAGAAACAATAGAGCTGGTAATGCTTAGCGTTGTCCTTTTCAATGTTTTGTTTGGAGGTGCAAAAGCAACAGAAATATCAAAGAGCAGCATCTTCCGCGCCGGAACCGAAGCTGTTATATGTATTTTTGGAGTGGTATGGATGAGTAATACATTCATAAATGCGAATGAAGCCACACTCACGAATGGATTACAGGGAATTGTCACTGAACATACATGGGTGTTTTCAATTGCACTATTTTTCATGTCTGCATTACTTTTCAGCCAGGCTTCAACCGTTAAAGCAATCATGCCACTCGGAATCAAACTTGGCATTCTTGCACCAAGTCTGATAGGCATGTATCCTGCTGTAAACGGATTGTTTTTTATTCCCGGTAATCCTGTAATTGTTGCAGGTATCAACTTCGATAAAACAGGTACAACAAAAATCGGGAAGTTCCTGGTTAATCATAGTTTCATGTTACCGGGGCTCGTTACAACAATTGTCACAATTATTACGGGATTAATCCTGACCGCAATTCTCCTTTAATTATGAAAAACGTAATATTTATTCTTTCAACGACAAAATGAAAACTGGATTTGAAATATTACATGATAAGAAATTATTCCGGTCAATTGCTTTTACAAAACAGGAGAGAAGAAAATATCATTTAGAAGGACTCTTGCCTTATTTCGTAACTTCTCAAAAAAAACTTATTACCCGTTTCATGGAACACCTGAGAAGATTACCTGAAGATATTGACAGATACATGCAATTATCCTCGTTACAGGAGCGGAACGAAAGCCTTTTCTATGGAGTGATAATTAGCAATCTCAAAGAAATTCTTCCAATCATTTATACACCAACAGTTGGTGAAGCTTGCAAACAATTTTCTCATATTGCCCGTGAACCAAAGGGATTTTTTATAACTCCCGAATACAAAGGTGAAATTTTTAAGATTCTCAACAATTGGCCGGAAAAAGATGTTCGTATAATTGTAATTACCGATGGCCAGCGTATACTCGGACTTGGCGATCTTGGAGCAAACGGAATGGGAATTCCGATCGGTAAACTTGCTTTATATACTGCATGTGCAGGAATTCCTCCGCAGAATTGCTTACCTGTTGTATTGGACGTCGGTACCAATAATCAGGAACTCCTGGATGATGTTCTATATCTCGGCTATCCTCACAAACGATTAAAAGGAAAAGCATTCTTTGATCTGGTTGAAGAATTTGTAATGGCTGTGCAGAAGAAATATCCGAATGCTCTTATTCAGTTTGAAGATTTTCTTACTCCTAATGCGTATGCCTTGATGAACAAGTACAGGAATCGTGTTCTTTGTTTCAACGATGATATACAGGGTACTGCAGCGGTAGCATTAGCCGGTGTTTATGCATCAACAAGAATTACAAAACATAAATTTTCTGATTTGCGAATCATGTTTCTGGGAGCGGGATCAGCTGCAACAGGAATTGCCGATCTTATGGTTTCGGCGTTCATGGATGAAGGATTGAGTCGTGATCAGGCATTAAGTCATCTGACTTTTGTTGATGTAAACGGACTAGTTGTAAAAAGCAGAAAAGATCTGATGGAGCATAATCTTCCGTATGCGCATGATTTTAAGCAAATGAATTTTATTGAAGCGATTGATCATATAAAGCCTCATGTGTTGATTGGAGCAACGGGTGCGCCGGGAACTTTTACACAGGAAGTAATAGAACGCATGTCAGCAAACAATGAAAGGCCCGTAATATTCGCTTTATCAAATCCTACATCAAAAGCTGAGTGTACAGCCGAACAGGCATATACCTGGAGCGATGGTAAAGCCGTATTTTCAAGCGGTAGTCCGTTTGAGAAATTTACATATAAGGGTAAAACATATACGACAGGACAGGGAAACAATGCATATGTATTCCCGGGAATCGGACTTGCGTCTGTTTTCTGTAAAGCAAAAACAATTCCTGATGAATTTTTTCTTGAGGCTGCACGGACACTTGCAAAGCTGGTTCGGGAAAAAGATATTAATGAAGGGGCGTTATACCCTCCTATAGATGATATAAGAAAATGTTCTTTGGAAATTGCTACGAATGTTTGTAAAAAGGCCTATTCAATGAATATTGCAAAAAGAAAAAGCCCCGATAATTTAAAACGTGCAATTTCAAAATTTATGTACACACCCCAAAATTAACAACTTAATAAATTCCAATATAATTAATCTAATATCAAAATCATGAAAAATCTAAAAACAACTTCTTTGTTCATTTTAATATTGCTTGCATGCATGCAATATACTCATGCGCAAACACGAACAGAAAAGGATCTGTTAGGTGAAAAACAAATTCCGGCCGATGCATATTATGGAGTACAAACTATTCGTGCGCTTGAAAACTTCAAAGTCAGTGGTATGGGTACTAATTTTTACCCGGACTATGTCAAGGCTTATGCAATCGTTAAACTCGCCGCAGCTCGTGCAAATGCAGAAGACGGTCGTATGAAAAAAGAAAGACTAGATATGATTGAGAAAGCATGCCAGGCGGTTATGGATGGAAAATACCACGATCAGTTTATGGTTGACTTGTACCAGGGTGGAGCAGGAACTTCGGCAAACATGAATGCGAATGAAGTTTTAGCAAACATCGGATTGGAAATGGGCGGCCATAAAAAAGGAGAGTATCAATATCTCGAACCGCACGATGATCTGAACATGGGGCAATCTACAAACGATGTTTACCCGACTGCAATCAAAATCGCATTGATACTGCATAATGATAAATTAATTAAAGAAGCGATGGAACTTTCGGCAGCTTTCCATAAAAAAGGTGAAGAGTTTAAAGACATCCTGAAAATGGGACGTACTGAAGGACAGGATGCTGTTCCGATGACTCTCGGACAAGAGTTTCATGCATATGGTAATCAACTAGATGCTGAAATTACAGCTCTAAAAAAATCTGAATCATTCCTGTGTGAACAAAACATGGGTGCTACAGCAATTGGAACAGGTATCACTGCTTCTCCCGGTTATGCTCAAAAATGCGCTGTTCACCTTGCTAAAATCACCGGGAAGCCAATCGTAATGAGCAAAGACCTTATTGCAGCTACCAGCAGCCAACAAGGATTTGTTATTTATTCTTCCGCTTTGAAAAGTTTTGCCATCGCTCTTTCAAAAATCAGCAGTGATTTAATTTTCTTAGCATCCGGTCCGCGTGCAGGTATATTTGAAATAAATCTTCCTGCTTTACAACCGGGCTCTTCAATCATGCCGGGAAAAGTAAATCCGGTCATGCCTGAATTAATGAATTTAATTTGCTTTAAAGTTATCGGAAATGATGTTACTGTTACTCTCGCGGCACATTCAGGGTTACTTCAGCTTAACGCATATGAACCGGTTGAAGCAATTGCAATGATGGAATCTCAGGGATTACTTTATAAGTCACTGCCATTATTCCGCAAACAATGTATCGATGGAATTACCGCGAATAAAGATGTTACAAAACACTATATAGAGCGTAGTGTTGGAATCGTTACTGCACTAAATCCGGTTCTGGGTTATGAAAAAACAACCGAACTTGCAAAAGAAGCTTTACAAACAAATAAAGGAATTTTAGAGTTAATCCGTGAAAAGAAATTACTAACAGAAGATCAAATCAAAAAATTATTGGATCCGGCAGCTATGACGGGACAATAATAAATTGGCTTTGATAATATAAGAGTGTAACATTGAAAAGGCCAATATCACTTTAGAGATATTGGCCTTTTTACCGGACAACATCAAAAGAAAAATAATGAATCAGGCTGCAATTACCAACACTAATAAATTAAAGAATAAATCATTCATTAATTTTATTATATCTTTTGTAATCGCGATTGCAGCTGTTTACCTGCTTAAGCAACCTGAATTTACAGATTCACAAAACTATGTTATTTTCTTACTCGTATTTTCAATTGGCCTTTGGTTTACTGAAGCGATTCCGGCTTTTGCAGTCTCACTGTTCATTATTTCATTTCTCGTATTCGCGCTGGGGAATAAGCACTTCAATTCGGCTCCCGAGAAAGTAGATATTTATGTAAATACTTTTTCAAGCAGCGTAATCTGGCTGATGCTTGGCGGATTTTTCATTGCGGCAGCTATGACGAAAACAAGACTTGATGAATCACTCTTACGATTTACAATTAAAGTTTCAGGGACTAATCCGAGGAATTTATTAATCGGATTAATGACAACGACAATGTTTGCCTCGATGATCACATCGAATACAGCAACAACTGCCATGGTTGTCGCGGCTATTATGCCATTGCTAAACTCACTCGGCAAGAAATCAGGTGTGGCCAAAGCACTGTTGCTCGGCGTGCCAATTGCCGCATCTACGGGAGGTCTTGCAACAATTATTGGTAGTCCTCCTAATGCAATCGCCGTCGGTGCAATGGAAAATGCAGGAATTCAGATCACTTTTCTTGAATGGATGATATACGGATTTCCGATTGCTATCGTGCTTACCTCAATTTCCTGTTTTGTATTAATTAAATATTATCTGAAAGACACCACTCCTCTTTCGATGGAATTTATTACAAACAAAGCGACTGATTTTTCAAAAGAACTAATCGTGCAACGCAAAATTGTAATTGCTGTTGTTTCTCTCACAGTTTTGCTATGGCTCACAAGTGAATGGCATGGAATTACAGTTGCTGCGGTTTGTGCCGTGCCACTTGTATTTTTAACATTAACTAAAATAATTTCGGGAAAAGATGTTCAAGGTTTGCCATGGGACACTCTTCTTCTGGTTGCAGGAGGCCTCTCTCTTGGTACCGCATTGCAACATACAGGACTACTAAATTATTATGCAGATAAAATTACTTCTATGGGGCTCACCCCCCTGGTTTATATCTTCGTCCTCGCATATCTTACAATGGCATTCTCAAATGTAATGAGTCATACAGCGACAAGCACTGTTCTTATTCCACTCGGATTAGTAATTCTTACCGGAATGCAAAAAGATATTTCACTTATCATAGCCCTTAGCGCATCTACTGCAATGTTCCTTCCTGTATCTACTCCGCCAAATGCTATAGCATATAGTACCGGAATGATTGAACAAAAAGATTTTCGACTTGGCGGAATATTGGTCGGATTTTTAGGACCGGCTTTAATTATTTTATGGATAAGATTTATATCATCAATGCAATAGAGTAAATTAGCATTCAACTATTCTTCTATAAAGTCAGATAAAATCAGAATTAATAACAAATGATGTTTAAGAACAAAATACGACTCCAATCATTTACATGGAGAATTACAACATTTCTGATTTGCATACTCTTTTGTATGACAATACCTTCCTTCGCGCAAGAACCCGGTAAAGAAATTCCTGACGGTACCCAGGGTGAAGTCTTTCGTTTAAATGATACTATCAAGACTTCAAAATATTCTCACTGGAATGAATTTGAAAATTCAACAACGACATTGAGATTTGGTGGTGGATTATTATTCGATGGCGCAACTTATATTCAGGATGACAACAGCAAAAAGCAATTTGAATTAACTCCGGATGTTAAAGTCAGAGATGCCAGAGTAACAATGTCGGGTATTTTCAAATCGAAAAGAGAGATAACATGGAAGGCAGGCATCATGTTCGACGGCGCTTCTAAATCATGGTTTATGAGGGAAACCGGTGTCATGGTTAAGTTTCCCGAAATTTCCGGACATATTTTCTTAGGACGTACTAAAGAAGGATTCTCAATGAGCAAAGTCATGAACGGATATTCCATTTGGAATATGGAAAGAACAATGGCTCTTGATGTTATACCTATTCTATCAGACGGAATTAAATATATGGGATACTTACCTAAACAACATATTGGATGGAATATCGGAATATTCACTGACTGGTTGTCGAACGGACAAAGTTTTTCAACATTCGATATGACTTTTGCGACAAGAATTTTCGTTCTGCCAATTTATACCGACGAATACAAACCGGTTTTGCACGTTGGAATAAGTTACAGATATGGAAGTCCGCTAAACAATCAGCTTCAAATAAAATCCCGACCTGAAACAAATCCGGCCCCTTACTTTGTCGATACAAAAACATTCCCTTTGCAAAGTACGAATCAAATCGGTGGTGAACTCTATTTCCGTTCCGGCCAATTTTTATTTGGCTCCGAGTATTATTTTCATAAGATGACCTCTATTGAAAAAAATAATCCGTTGTTTCTGGGAGGAGAAGCATTTATCGCTTATTCATTGACAGGCGAAGTCCGCGGGTATATGAGTTATAACGGGATCTTCACTTTTTTAAGGGTTAAAAAATCAGTTTTCCAGGGTGGACCAGGTGCATGGGAAGCGGTAATGCGCGTGTCAAACATCGATTATGACGATCAATTAATTACCGGTGGAAGATTCTGGAGAATTACACCAACTATTAACTGGTATCTTTCTAATAACGTACGTTTTACCATGTCATATGGATATGGAGTTCTTAACCGATTTGACTTAGAAGGAAAAACACATTTCTTCCAGGGCAGAATACTGTTTATGTTATAATATTTTACATTAACTGCTAAATAAAATTCCTAAACACCATTTCGTGTAAATTCTTCAGACTACTTTACAGAAACTTTTTTATCATTCTTATTAAAAAGTCTTTGATCCAGTACAACAGTTGCCCGGCCTCTTGCCAGTACAAGCAATTGTAAATTATCTTTAGTCGGTAGAATTACCTGAGGATAAATAGCCAACGTATCTACATTGAGATCGATCTTCTTCCCGGTATTCCCCTTTTCAATTGCTTTAAAAATAATTGATGGCAATTGCGCGGCAAGCGGATTCAAATCAATTTTTAATTTTTCGGAAATCATTTCTAATACAGTAGAATGTAAAAACCAGTCAGCGGAATTTAAAAGTGTACTTTCCGAGTTCAAATCGAATTCAAAATCCTTCAGGCTAAGAGTATTCGTTGTTGAGTCAATCGTTGGTTTCCCGGTAACATATAATGTTCCGTTTATATCACCTTTAACTTTCAATTCTATTGCTATGCCCGTAGGTGTTTCATATACTCTTACTTTCTTAATCGTTGTCGTAAATCCTTTAGCGGAAATCGGCTTCTCTGCCAGCTCACGGCTGAGAAACTCATTGATCATTTCAAACCTGATCAGCGAATGTACATGAACAGTCAAACTATCCTCTGATCTTTCTATCCGTTTGAATGATGGAACAATTGTATTGGAAGCAGGAATTGAATCGCCTTCGAAATAAATTCTAGTATCTGTTTTTAATTCAAACAGGAGACTGATTAAATCAGCTTCCGTCTCTTCAAGTCTTCCGTTAAGGTCAACTCCGTAAAACTTCAACCAAACCTGAACTCCTTTTTTATTGATACGTATCGGCTTCTGAATATCTCTCCATATATCGGAAACGATTTTTCGGGTGTTTAATGCATTCTTAAAAGCCAAATCTGCTTTATCCGTAATCTGTGATTCCTTCTTCTCCAGCATATTTTCAATCGGGCCCTTTAAATTTACATTCACAAATGCAATTTTAAGTTTTGGTTCTTTAATCCATTCGATTTTTTGAATTCGTGAATCGGAAAGCAAATTCCACATTGAATCCATTCGTAATGTTGTTGCCAGGTGAATTTTAACTTCAGCTTCGACAGGGACTTCATTACTTATCTTCACTCCTGCAACTTTGGCTCTTACGTTTCCTGAAATTTTCAATGGAACAACAATAAAAAGCGTTTTGTTTTCACGCCGCAGAGTGATTTCCCTGTGCTTTATAACCTGAAGGTGGAGACTATCGCCCTTATCGCTGATATTAATCCATTTATTGATGAATGTGCCTTCTATTTTGCTATTGATCAGTTCCTGAAACCCGGATACCCTGTATTGCACAGGAACATAGAAAACTGATTCTTCAGGTTTGAGCAAAGTATCTAATGTGGAAGCAGGGGGAGCTTCCGGTTTCACTTTTTTGCAGGTTATGATTCCCGCAAGTATTAAAACGGAAAGGGTAAAAAATATGACTTTTCTCATAAATGTAAACTTAGAATGCTTGTAAAAATAATAAATCAATTGAACCTGACTATTACTTTACTCAATATAATTTCAGCGCACGGGAGGTTTAGATATTTTAATTGAAAATTATGCCTATACAATACTGACTTTGCTGCCTTGATTTGACTTATAACATTACGTCCCTACGGGACAGGGTTTGCGGGGATGTGACATTTTTTCTACCAATATTTTGTCCCTACGGGACAGTTTTGAATCGAGCTCAAATAATTTACGTAAATTTAAAACACAATTTCTGCAATTTGTTCAGAATTTTTCACATTGCAATTTTGAATATATTTGAATTACAAGAAACCATTAGAACCATCTCATGCAAATGAAAATAACCAGATTTATTTTGTATTTATTTGCGATGCCTTTATCATATACATCAGCAACAATATGGCATGTAGGTCCCACGCAGACTTACACTCTCCCAAGCCAGGTAAAAAATCTCGTTCAGGATGGAGATACAATTTATATTGATGGTGGCGTCTATCTCAATGATGCCACAAAATGGATGAAGAACAATCTGACATTCATCGGACTCGGCACAGGGAATAACAGAACCATTTTACAACACACTTTAGACATCCCAAACAGGAAAGGAATTTTTTTATTTGAAAACCCGGGTCTTTCCGACAATATTTACATTGAAAACATAGTCTTCGATGGAGCACGAATAGCAGATTCAGATGGTGCGAATGGCGCGGGAATCCGTTTCCAGTCTGTCAATCTCACTGTCAACAATTGTAAATTTATGAATTGCCAGAACGGCATTCTTGAAGGAAATGCCAGCGTAAACTCCAGTAACGTTATTATTAAAAATTCTGAATTTGAAAACAACGGATATCAGTTACCAAACGATCCAACATACTCGGGATATGAACATCATATCTATATAAGTGCAAGTGCCGATACTCTCCTTGTTGAGAATTGCTATTTCCATGATCCGCGCGGACAGGCAAATTCGCTTAAGACAAGGGCTCAACGCAGTTTTATTTTATATAACCTGATCGATGAAGCTAGTGGTTATGGTAGCTGGGAAATTAATATTGCACAGGGCGGACTAAATGTGATTATGGGTAATATTATTATCCAGGGAACTTCCGGTGCGAATCATGGAATTGTCGGATATGATGCTGCCATAAATCAACTCGAAGACTTTTATTTTATTAATAATACTGTCATCAATAAATTTACCGGCAATATTAATTACTTAAATGTAGTCCCATCGTCCGGAATAAATACCTTCAAAGTCTATAATAATATTTTCGCATCAACGCCCGGTGCGAACAATTCCATGTTTCTGGGAAATATTTCATCTATTTTAGACAGTAGTAATAATTTTATTGCAACTGATTATTTATCGCTCGGATTTATGAATCCTGCTCAAAATGATTTTTCGTTGACCTCCTCCTCTGTTTCACTCATTGATGCCGGTACTAATGCGGGAAATACGAATACAGGATTTACACTTCTACCCATGTACATGTACCATTCCTATGATACTTCCCTAATTACCAGAACCACTGGCGGAACATCAATTGATATTGGTGCTTATGAATTCTACTCAACAACCGGAATTTTCAAGAATGAAATTCCGTCTTTAATGACTTTTAGTCCGAATCCATCCGGCGGAGTTGTGAAACTGATTATTAGTGATGCCAGATTAATTGGGAAAAGTAAATTGGAAATTTATGGAATTACAGGTGTAAAAGTTTATTCTGATCTCTTAACCAATTCTTCTGTTGAATTGAATTTTACCGGCCTTGGAAAAGGATTTTATTTAGCCAGATTGTTTGATGAAGAAAAATGCTTTTGGGGAAAATTTGAAATCAGATGAATTGAATTGGAGATTGGGCTGAATTGAGTAAGTTTTAGTGTAAGCCTTTTTGTAAGGTTTAGTGTAAGTCAAAGTGTAAGAGTAAGTGTAAGTAAAAAAATAATCACTCCTGCACCAATATCGTTCCGCTTACTTCCAATTCATTTCCCGAAATGTTGAAGACATAATACCCACGCGGAACAATAGAATTACTCAGTTGAAAAAACCGATCCTTTGAATTTGTCTCAAATACTTTTCTTCCGTCTGAATTAAATAATTCAAGTGTATGAGATTGACTTTTCGGATTTTCAAAATAAATTCTTCCGTCGTTTACAATAGGATTGGGCCGAACTAAATATCCGTTCTTACCTATATCAATTATTTCAATGGATAAAGTATTTGAATATCCCGATAAACCCAATTCAAGCCTGTAATAGTTGATTGAATTTTTTACCGGTGAATCGTCTGTAAAATCATATCCAACTGCACCTGTTGCACTCCCGCATATTCCTACTATCTCACCTATTTGAAAAAAATTGACGCCATCAGTTGAACGGTAAATTCTCGTTCCGTCGCATGTGTTTCCTGCAAGAATTGTCCAACTGATATAAACGGAACCATTACTTTCTGTCAATGCGAAGTTTCCTAAAATCGGATTTCCCTGCGCTAATAAATTACCGGAGAAATGTGCCGTGAAGAAAACCAGCATAAATATTCGGAGAAGATTTCTCATTGTGACGTAAATATACTCAATTAACGAAGCTCTGACTGTTAAATTGCCCTATTAATCAATGTTTTATCTAAAATACTGAAATTTTGTAAGGTGTGATAAAAATACGATCGTACACCTTACACTTTTAGGCGTACAACTTATATACATTACTTAAATATGAGAAAAACCTTACAGTTTACTGTCATACTTTTTTGCCTGAATTTCATTTCAGCATTTGCACAACAATTGGAATATCCCGGCACAGTGGATACACTGACTGGCGAAGAAATGGTTTTCGATTTCTCCACACAGGGTATTCCGCTCGATTATCCCGATGGTCCCGCACATGCATTTCGAGATGCCGGCGGAAACATTCAACTTCTCTCCGGTCATTACAATTATTACCGCATGAAGGGATCCGATTTTAACAATCTTACCCGCGACTATACTAATGGTCCCGTTTATACTTCTGCCAATAATAATACGTATTCGAATTTCAATCAGCTTACATGGATATCTGCTCCATACACAACCGATGGTGTACACATACATGCGCTTATGCATGCTGAGTATAACGGACCGGTAACTTCCAACTGGCATAATTCAATTACCTATACCGTTTCTAACGATACAGGCAAAACATATACACAAGCTGTGTCGCCTGCTCATCTCGTTTGGACATTGCCTTATCAATATTCAGCCGGTGCCGGACCATGTGGATATTTTAATCCGAGCAACATCGTTTATAATCCGGCCGATGGATATTACTATAGCTTAATTCATCTCGAACAACGCAATCTTCAACGCACCGGCACCGGACTCATTCGCACAAACAATCTTTCAGATCCTGCAAGCTGGAGGGGATGGGACGGCTCGGGCTTCAATGCAACTCTTGGTAATCCATACGATCCGGGATTTACAGGAGTAGCCGGACATCTTCTCGAACCACTGAACGATCTAAACGATAACATTGGTACGATGAGCGAGAGTCTGACGTTCAACACCTACTTTAATAAATGGATGCTCGTCGGTTCTTCACAGCAATCGATCAATGGCGTTCAGGTCTATGGCTTCTTTTATTCATTGTCTGATGACCTAATTCACTGGTCTTTCAGAAAACTGATCAAGCAAATGCCTGTTGCATGGGCCACGGCTACATATCCGAAAGTACTGTACCCGTCAATAATTGATCAGACAGATACTTCAAGGAACTTCACATACAGCGGAAGAGATACGTACATCTACTATACTAAGTTGAATTCAGATACTGATCGTGATCTGGTTCGTATAAAAGTCCGATTCAATAAAAATTTAGTTACACCTGTATTTACGGTAAACGCGACAACAGAAAATACTACGACTGCAGTTGATGCAAACTACGGTGATGGAAGCGCGATTTCAAAAATTGCTGGGAATGCGACGACAACGTTACGTTCGGCCATACTCGAATCGAATTCACGACCACCGGCATATTACGACAGCGTGTACACAATTAACTTCAGTCTTGCCGGAGGTGGTGCGCAGACCATAACATTAGCGGACAATCTTCCCGAAATAAAATATCCGATACTGATAAATGGTTTTTCTCAAACAGGAGCGTCAGTAAACACGGCGGCATTCGGACAAACAGTTAATTCAGTTATTAAAATGAATATTAACTGCAACAACAAAGCTGGAATTCTTGTGAATGGAACCGGAACTATACTTCAGGGTCTGGCTGTTTATAATGCCAGCGGACCGGCAATTTATATTTACGATGGTTCAGGCAATACAGTAAAAGGATGTTATGTTGGAATTCAGCAAACAGGACTGGCAAATGGAACCTATCCGGAACTGAATGTGAATGCAATTGAAATCGGCGGATTCTCCACTGATGCTTCATCTGATAATACTGTAGGAGGAACGAATGCGGCAGACCGCAATGTCATATCAGGTGGTATATTTATTTACGGTAACGGTTCGACAGGAAATAAAATTTATGGTAATTACATAGGAACCGATGTTACCGGTAATACAGCTATAGACCGTAATACGGCAGGAGTTCAAATTTCTGATAGCGCTTCGTACAACTATATAGGTGGAGCTTCTTTATCAATGGGAAATTTAATTTCGGGGAATGATGATGTGGGTATTCATCTCACAGGAGACATGACTTCTCATAACTATGTGATGAATAATTACATCGGTGTGAAAGCGAATTTATCGACGGTATTAGACAATGGTTTATATGGTATACGGATTACTTCCGGTTCCCATCACAATGAAATCGGAAATGCTACTGCAGGAAATACAATTGGAAAGGGAACGACTGCTATCATTTCGATAGAAGACAGTCCAAACAATTTTGTGCAGAATAATTACATCGGAACAAATTCGGCTCTTACTGCAACAATAGGTTTGCTTGGTCCGGCCATAGTATTAGACGGCGCTTCGACGAATAATAATTTTATCGGTGGGACAGGAACCAACGAACCTAATGTAATTGCAAACGTTGACGTCGGTATCAGCACAACAGGTTGCGGATACGGAAATCGTTTTCTGAGCAATAGTTTCAGAACAATCGCTGACCAGGCAATTGATCTTGCTGCCGATGGAGTAAGCAATAATGATAGTCTCGATGGCGATCCTGCTAATGGAGGTCCTGATAACTATCTGCAAAATTTTCCCGAGATGCTTGATGCAGACAGTGTGTCAGGAGGAGTACGAGTATGCGGAGAACTTAATAGTAATCCGAATGAGAGTTTCACGATGCAGATCTATAAAAGTGTTGTACAAACAGGCTCGACATTCGGTGCCGGTGAAGTCTTAATCGGAAGCGTTTCCGGAACAACGGCATCAAACGGTATGTTTAGGTTCTCGACAACCATTAATACAACTGTTCATCCGGGTGAATACATTTCTGTTAGCGCGACTGACAGCAGCGGAAATACATCCGAGATCGGCGAGAACTGGATAGTTGGAAACGGCAGCAATGCGACTCCGACATTTATATGGTTAGTTGGCACTTCGCTTCCTGAAAATTCTCCCGTTGGAACACCGGTTGGAACATTCACGGCACAGGATCCTGATTTATGCGATGATCATATATTCACTCTTGTAAGTGGTACAAATTCGCAGGGAAACAGTTCGTTTACAATTTCAGGAAATCAGTTACTGGCAAATGGTAATTTTAATTATGAAGGACAAAACGTTTATAACCTTCGTGTACGTTGTACCGATCAGTCAGGAGCATACTATGAAAAAACATGGCCAATCACAGTAACCAATGTGAATGAAGCTCCGTCGGCTTTGAATCTGACCGGAAATTCCGTTACTGAAAATCTGGCGGCTGGTACGAACATCGGCACATTCAGTTCGACCGATCCCGATGCAACAGGCAACACATTTACGTATACGCTTGTCAGCGGAGTTAATTCAACACATAATTCGCTCGTAACAATTGCAGGCAGTCAGCTTAAAACTGCAGCGGTTATTGACGCTGACAACACGCCGCAATTATTCATTCGTGTTCGAACAACAGATGCAGGTGGTCAATATCTTGAAAACATGTTTACAATAACTGTAAACGGAGTAAATGAAGCCCCGACAGCAGTTACTTCCAATACCAATCTCATTCCTGAAAATTTGCCGGCGAATTCAATTGTCGCGACTCTTTCTGCAGCTGATCCGGATGCGAATGATCCGCATACCTATACTCTTGTGGCAGGTACAGGAAGTACAAATAATAATTTGTTCTCAATTCTCGGTTCAGGTTTAAAAGCGATTTCGGCATTTAATTTCGAAACCGCTACTCCACTCTCGGTTAGAATTCGTACAACAGATTCATTCGGATTATGGGCCGAATCGGTGCTATCATTTTCAGTTTCCAATGTGAATGAAATTCCAACGAATATTTCTTCTTCAGTGACAACCACTCCGGAGAATGTGACGATCGGTTCAGCAATTACGCAATTCACATCAACAGACCCGGACATTGCCGACTCATTTACATACACATTAGTATCGGGAACAGGAAGTACAAATAATAACCTGTTCGCAATAAGTAACGATCAGCTTACTGCTGCTTCGAATATTGATTTCGAATCAACTCCTTCTCTTTCTGTTCGAATTCGTTCGACAGATGCCGGCGGCTTATCAGTTGAAAAGACATTTACAATAAATGTAACCGATGCGAATGATCCGCCAACAGATTTATCTCTAAGTGCCTCATCAATTAATGAAAATGCGAATTTGGGATTAACCGTCGGTTCACTTTCCTCAACTGACCAGGATGCGACAGATACATATACATACACACTTGTCAGCGGTGCAGGTGATACCGACAATGCGTTAATGATGATTGCATCGTCTCAACTAAAAACAAATTCATCGTTCAACTTTGAAAATCAGCCAACAATTTCCGTTCGTATTCGCACAACTGACAGTCAGGGTGAATACTATGAAAAAACCTTTACCATTAATGTGAACAATGTAAATGAGACTCCGTCGGCGATAACATTGCAAACTGATTCGATCGATGAAAATCTTCCGTCGAATTCGTTGGTAACCTCACTCACAACTACCGATGAAGATGCGGGAGACAGTCATACATATCAGCTTGTCTCAGGAGCCGGTAGTACTGATAACTCATCGTTCACAATTTCAGGAAATCATCTGATGGCTGCACAGTCTTTTGACTATGAGATTAAGAATACATATCAGATCCGTTTGAGAACTACTGATGCCGGTGGATTGTCAACTGAGAGTCAGCGTACGATTTACATAAAGGATGTGTACGAAATACCAACTCTGATTGAATCGGGCAATTCCGGCAATTCAATTTCGATTTATCCGAATCCGGCACATGACAGAATAACAATTTCCAATGTTCCTGCAGGAAAATTCATTGCAAAATTATATAATATTCTTGGTGAAGTAGTTGTTGAAACAAATTCAACAAGTTTTGATTGCAGTAAATTTGTAAGGGGGGTTTATTTTATTGAAATAAATTCGTTTGGGGATAAAATATATACCGGAAAAGTTGTATTGAATTGAGGTTCGGATTTTAGTTCAAGCTTTAAGAAAGTGAGAAAGAATAAATCTGAATTCTTTTAGAGAATATTGCCACGACCTTCAGGTCTCATGATTAGTCACATTTTTACCCCTATAAAGTAGATTAGTGAATAATTACAACTCCGCCCGCCCTTCGCGGGCGGGGAAAGCGAACTAACCACCGTTCCCCATCCCGGAATTTAGTCCGGCATACACTTTCAGAAAGTCATGACCTGTACTATCGTAATTTATTCCGGACTTAAGTTCGGATATGCTTTAGGTGAGATTCACAGAACCCTACTCTAAGGGAAAAATATTTACTAACTCAAAAATCCAGAATCAATTTTCATTACCCGAATTTCATAGATTTACACATGGATAATCAGGAGCCGAAACGAGTTCGCAGGGTACGATACAAAGGCACGCATCCAAAGGCATTTAAAGAAAAATATAAAGAACTTCAGCCCGAAAATTATGCGGACGATGTAGACAAAGTAATGAAGCAGGGCCGCACTCCGGCCGGAATGCATCGCTCCATTTGCGTAAATGAAATCATGGGGTTTCTTCAACTTTCACCCGGACAAACAGGAGTCGATGCCACACTTGGGTATGGCGGTCATAGTCTTGAAATCCTGAAAAGAATACAGCCCGGTGGTAAACTTTTTGGGCTCGATGTTGATCCCTACGAATTGCCTCGTACGAGAGATCGGCTTTCATCTCTTGGATTAGGATCCGATGTCTTTATTCCGCGAATCATGAATTTCTCCCGCATCGATGAAATTTTTGCTGAAGCCGGACCGTTGAATTTTGTAATTGCAGATCTCGGCGTGTCGTCCATGCAAATAGATAATCCCGAAAGAGGTTTCTCATTTAAGGTTGATGGTCCGCTCGATTTACGGCTCAATCCGAATAGCGGAAAATCCGCTACTGAATTTTTAAAGAATGTAACACTTGCAGAATTAGAATTGATACTACGGGAATATTCGGATGAACCATATTCCGGTCCGATTGCCGAAGCAATTATCTCGAAACGGGAAAACGGTTTTTTCATTTCTACAACAAAACAACTTCAGGAAACAATAAAAGAGACACTTGCTGTTGGTACTGATAATAAAGAAGAAATTAAAAAATGTTGTCAGCGTGTTTTTCAGGCTTTGAGAATTGCAGTGAACAATGAGTTTAATGCATTGGAATTATTTCTTGATAAATTACCGGATTGTCTTGCCAGTGGTGGTCGCGTAGCCATTCTCACATTTCATTCGGGTGAAGACCGTCGGGTTAAAAAAGTTTTTCAATACTTTTATCGTGAAGGCATTTACAGTGAAATTGCCCCCACTCCAATTCGTCCTTCGCCCGAAGAATGTAATTCAAATCCGAGAGCGCGATCGGCTAAGCTTCGTTGGGCAATAAAAGCTTGAGAATGATGAAAGAGTATTTCCTTTTACAAATAAAATTATTCGCCAGGAAGATAAAAGCATTCGGAATAAATCCGATTGCAGGTTCAATTTTTCTTGCTATCGCTTTCATTGGTGTTTCAATAATACTATTCGACAAATTCGAATTGGCCGGGTATATTTACATCTCAATTTCACTTGTAATCATACTACCATTTAGTGAAGTTAAACGAAATGATTTTCTGAAATTTCATTTTACAGATAAATATCGAAAAGTACGTTTACTTGAAAATGGATTCTTAACGCTGCCCTTCATTGCTTTCTTATTGTTGAAATCACTAATTATTCCCGCTACTTTAAATTTAATTTTGGCAATAGTATTTGCATTTATAAAAACAGGAAGCCGATTTAATTTTGTTATTCCAACACCTTTCTCAAAAACTCCATTTGAATTTAGCACCGGCTTTCGAAAAAGTTTTTTTATTGTAGTCATAGCATACTTGCTGGTATTAGCCGGAATTCTTGTTCCGAACTTCAACATTGGCATATTTGCTATTCTGCTTTTATTCATTGTTTCATTGACATTTTATGTAGAGCCGGAGAATGAATATTTCGTATGGTCCTACAATAATTCTCCAAAACAATTTTTGCTTCTTAAAATCAAAACGGCATTAATTCATTTTACTTTGATTATGTTACCTGTACTATTGACACTTTCCATATACTTTTCCGAATATGTTTATTTGCTTACTATTTTCCTGCTTGTGGGATATTTTGTTCTTTCGACTGTAATTGTCGCAAAGTATTCATCCTATCCGGAAAAAATGTCCATATCTCAGGGAGTAATTCTGATTTTATCGATACAGCTTCCACCTTTGTTACTTGTGGCATTTCCATATTTTTTTATTAATTCTGTTAGAAAACTTAAAGCATATTTAGGATGATAGAAATCAATTCGCTGAATAAGTATTACGATAAAAATCATGTTCTGAAAAACATTAATATTCAATTCTCGAAAGGAATTGTCTACGGTATTGTTGGTGAAAATGGTGCAGGAAAGACAACACTGTTCCGTTGTATTGCCGGATTGGAAAAATATGATGGTGCGATCAAATCAGATTTCACAAACCTGAAAAATCATCTCGGGTTTCTCATGACTGATCCGTTTATATTTAACTATATAACGGGTGCGGAATATATTCAATTACTTTGCAATGCCCGTAATAAGAAGCCCGGAAATATTTTGGAAAGAAACATATTCGAACTTCCATTGAATAAATATGCTTCGACCTATTCGACCGGAATGAAAAAGAAATTGGCCCTCACGGCTATTCTTATGCAGGAAAACGATTGCCTGATTCTCGATGAACCATTCAATGGTGTTGACATACAAAGTAATATGATCATTACCGATATCATTCGGAGATTGAAAGAACTTTGTAAAACTATCATTATTTCATCACATATATTTTCGACTCTGAATGATACATGCGATGAGATTCATGTTTTGAAGGAAGGCGAATTTGTTAAACGAATTGAAAAAAAAGAATTCAATTCATTCGAAGAAGAAATGAAACGAGTTACAATAGGAAGTAAGGTTGATACGTTTGGGCTTAGATGAAATCGAAGTCCCTTTGCAGTAAACTACAATTGTAATACAATTTAAAATTAACTCCTTTGATCAAAATTAATAACCCCGCTTTTAACTACGACGAACACGGTCATAAATATTCCGGTCAACGGCAAGCAGACCCGAGAATCGCCGATTATGTGAATCGTGCGATTGGTACTGCCAAATCAGTTTTAAATGTCGGTGCCGGTTCCGGGAATTATGAGCCGTCGGATAAATATGTTATTGCGGTAGAACCGTCTTCTGTTATGCGTGAACAGCGCTTGAAATTAAACAGAACGCCGGCAATAAAAGCGTCGGCGGATAATTTACCATTTGATGATTCTTCTTTCGATACTACAATGGCAATACTAACGGTTCATCATTGGCTGGATCTGGAAAACGGACTAAAAGAAGTAAAGCGCGTCACAAGAGAAAGAATCGTTATAATGACATTTGATCCGGATTCCCTTGATAAATTCTGGAACGCAGAATATTTTGGACCCGTTATTGAAATTGAAAAAGCGCGATATCCCCGTATTGATGATTTAAAAAAAATGTTAGGCGGAGTTGTGGAAGTAATTCCGATACCAATTCCGCTCGATTGTACCGACGGATTTCAGGAAGCATTTTACGGAAGACCTGAAGCATTTCTGCGGAAAGAAGTCAGAATGTGTCAATCAGCCTGGGGGTTTCTGCAAGCAGGTATTGAAGAAAAACTCGTTCACTTATTCGAAGAAGAATTAAATTCAGGAAACTGGGACAAAAAATTTGGGCATTTCAGAACTGAACCCACTTTTACGGGTGCGCTTCGACTTATTGTCGCTCATAAATGAATGAATTCGATTTACTATTTTCATTAACAAACTCTATTAATAACAACTGATTTAAATCAGGTCTAACCCGGCCGGAAAACTATATTTTCGTACTCCTTAATTTGAGCTACCCGGCGGTTGAAAAGAACCATCAAATACTATAAGATCATCTGGCTGAAGCATGACCTTCCCGCCGGTTTATCCGTATTCCTCGTCGCGCTTCCATTGTGTCTTGGAATTGCACTTGCATCAGGCGCTCCGCTTTATGCCGGATTACTATCCGGAATAATCGGTGGCCTGGTAGTTTCATTAATCAGCGGATCTCAACTGGCGGTTTCCGGTCCGGCCGCGGGTTTAACAACAGTCGTAGCCGGAGCAATCATTTCTCATGGCGACTACAGGATATTTCTACTTACTGTAATCATTGCCGGACTTTTTCAACTCCTTTTGGGAATTTTAAAACTCGGCGTTATTGCCAATTATTTTCCCTCGTCAGTTATAAAGGGAATGCTGGCTGCGATCGGAATTATCCTCATCTCGAAACAAATTCCTTTAGCCCTTGGTTATGATCAGCCCGATTTCTGGACGAGCGGATTTCTGAATATCTTTTCATCGGAGAATTTCTTTGGAAATATTAAAAATCTCAATCAACACATTTCGAGAGGAGCTATATTTATCACATTTATTTCCCTTGCCATATTGATTTTCCTGCAACTAAAATCGAGTAAGAAATTAAAAGTGATTCCGGCCCCGTTAGTCGTTGTCGTGTTAGGAATTATTGCCGCTATTATTTTCAAGAACATTGCCTCAACATTTTCATTAAAGGAAACACAGTTAGTAAACATTCCTCCGAATGTTTTCGCAAACATCGTCTTTCCCGATTTAAGTAAACTTTTTTCGAATACCGGTATATGGAAAGACGGACTCACAATAGGAATGCTTGCGTCATTGGAAACACTGCTGTGTATTGAAGCGATTGATAAACTGGATATTCGAAACAGAATTACACCTGTCAATCGTGAACTGATTGCACAGGGAATCGGAAATATTACATGCGGAATGCTGGGCGCGATTCCGATTACCGCCGTTGTTGTTCGCGGTGCGGCAAACGTAGATGCGGGAGCCCGAACGAAACTTTCGGCCTTCACGCACGGACTATTTCTTTTGTTGGCAGTTCTGGCCGTACCCATGTTGCTCAATAAAATTCCATATGCATCTCTTTCAGCAATATTATTAATAACGGGTTATAATCTAACCAAACCCAAGCTTTACAAAAACATGTTCAGCCTTGGACTGAAACAGTTTCTTCCGTTCCTGATAACCATTATTGTAATACTTTCAACAGATCTGTTAATTGGAGTCAGCATCGGACTACTCATTTCCATTTATTATATTATTCGTACCAATTTCAAAGTTGAATATAAAATCACTAAAACACACAATCTCGGAATTGACAGCTATCTGATTAAATTAAATTCGAATGTCACCTTCCTGAATAAAATAAATCTGAAAAAATCTTTGGATCAAATTCCACAATACAGCGTATTAACGATTGACGGCAGCGAATGTCATTTTATCGACTATGATATTCTGGAAATTATCAGTGAATTTGGGAACAAGGCACGCGACAGACATATTGAAATTCATTTGAAGGGCATTGAAAAGGTTAGTGTCACCGCTGTGCATTGATTAAAATATATGTTCAGATTAATAATAATCAAAGTGTTTGAGAAAAGGAATTCTGCTTCATTCCGAAACATTACCTCCCCCACCTATAGATGTCAGTTTAAGGAAATGATATTCATAAAGTGAAAAGATGTTAAATTACTCACTAACGCCTCTGCGCCTTTGCGCCTCTGCGAGAAATTTTTTTCAACGATCTCGTAAAGGATAGAATTTGTGGTTAGCCCCACGAAAAAGAAAAGTTGTCTCGCAGAGGCGCAAAGGCGCAGAGGAATAATTCTTAAACCCATCATTTTATCTTTTGACCAATGGTCGTTAGGGATGGGGTTTGGCAAACCTGTGCTTTAGTAAATATATTTTAGTAGAATCTGTTAAATATCTATTTTGTTACTGCTTATACCTAACACAACCGATAGCTATTGGATAATTCTCACAAGAACTGTTGCGGTGGGTAATAGAATAATCATTCGTCCTATTAAATGAGAATTTTATGAGTTATTTACCCCCAATTTCTAAATCGTGACTACAAAAAAATATCTATTTAAATCAGCCCGCCTTGGCTTTCGCAATTGGACTTCCGATGACCTAGAGCCCATGTCCAAAATCAGTGGTGATGAAATGGTAATGGAATTTTTTCCGTCTGTTCAAAACAGT
>CAZAON010000386.1:0-1664 GCA_964486655.1 uncultured Flavobacteriales bacterium | reverse complement strand
GACCCGTACGCGGAGTAATCAACTGATATGTGAGTGAATCTCCTTCAGAATCATATGCCCCGTGATTGAAACGGAATACCTGTCCCTGACATGCAAATGGAACAGGACGGTTACTGAATACCGGAGAGTTATTACAAAGTCCGTTGGTATTATTAATAACCGAATAAACATAAAGGTTATCTGATCCTGCTCCTGCAATTGTTGTAATTGCAGAGTTACGTGCACTTTCCTGGTGACCAAATGTCCAGTCAGCGCAAGGTCCCGGTAAGGTTACAGTTCCCTCATAAATCCACTCTTCAATTCCCGTAAATGTTCCACCGTTACATGTTGAAGTATACGAAGAACAGATCGGAGAAATTTGAGTTGGTTGATTTGGAATTGGATTAAGGAATACTGTTTGTTGCGCGGGAAAACAGCTGGATGAATAATCAATGCTGATTGTAGACGGCGCAGAAATTCCTGAACAATCTCTGTAGAATGAATATCTCAAAGTGTACGTCCAGGTACCATTTGGATTTTGACCGCCACAGATGTAGGTCAAATCTGCTCCCATTGCGTGACTTGCGCGTGCATCGTAATGGGAAGTGAGTGCGACAAAAACTAATGCGATTTTAAAAATCGACTTGTACATCTTTTTTAACATAGAGGGGGGGTTTGGTTAAACGAAATGACGTATTATCTCGAATTTATGATATTCGTAAAAATAAATAAATAATTGACAATTGACCTATATTTTTTGTATAGAATTGGTGAATTACTTATTAACACCGAAAATTGCACAAAAAAGAGGTTTTAATCATTCAATTTTGGGTGAATGAATTAAAAAAGGCCCTTTTTACTTAAAAAATCTTGTTAATGGCCGGCCGGTATTTGTATTCGGATATTCGATTTTCAACAGTTCCGAAATGGTTGGAGCTATGTCACACGTAGTCACATACTCTTCCGAAATTCCGCTCGGAATATTTTTCCCGAAGAAAATTACCGGCACATGTGTATCATAACTGTACGATGTTCCATGTGTTGTTCCCGTATTTGAAAACCAGTCAATCCATCCCGGCTGCAACTGTATTGATACATCTCCCGAACGTTGCATATTAAATCCATTTTGCATAAAAGCATAAATTCCTGTTCGCTGCAATCCTTTTGATAATTCCGACGATGTCATTGCGACAGCAACTCCCGGAAACTGAGTGACAATGTTCACACAGGTTTCCTGAATTTCCTGAAGATTCATTTTGTTTGAATAAATTAATTTCCTGTTGAGAAAAATATTATTCGCTCCCGAACTCAATACAAGACTGTCAACACCGTAGATTTTCTTCAACGTATTTTTCAATGTATCCGATAATCGTGAGCTTTCAATTTTTCCTCCATGAATATTATGATCCTGAGAATAGAACGGATTGTTTACAGCTCCATGATCGGCTGAAAAAAATAACAAATAATTTTTTCCTGCCCACTCATCCAGAAATTTCAGAAGCGCCGCAATATCTCTGTCAAGTCTTAAATAAGTATCTTCAAGTTCTATCGCATTTATTCCATACATATGGCCAACATAATCTGTGCTCGAAAAGCTTATCGCTAAAAAATCGGTACTACTCCCCTTCCCTAACTTTTCTCCTACACAGGCTGATATCGCGAATTCTTTTGTAAATGTATTCCCG